>JAHIQV010000445.1 GCA_018903185.1 Gammaproteobacteria bacterium
CCATGGCGCCCGCGCCCACGACGAGGTAGTCGGTCTCGATGGTGTGGTGGTGCATGTCAGCTCCCTTCGTGCAAAAAGTGGTGTACGGGCAGCCGGTTCATCACGGTGCCTCCCGCAGCAGCTGCTCGACCGCCAGCTGGCCGACCTGGCGGCCCAGGGCCTCGCCGGCATCGGTGGAGAAGCGGTAGTGCAGGCCGCCGTGGATGCGGGCCTCGGAGACCTCGCGAACGAAGTCCTCGGTGCTCTTCCATTGCCGCACCGCACCCTTGGCGCTCGGGCTGGAGGTGCCCAGCACCGGCAAGGCGCGGGAACCAAACTCGGCGTCGATCACCGCGCCCACCGCGCTGGCCAGGCTGCTGTGCGCGCTCGGGTACTCGGGGTGCATCGGTGTATCGACAAGCGGCGCCCAGCCGGCCGCGCGTTCGGTTGCCGCGTGGCCGTCGAGGTCGCCATTGCGGATCGCGGTGACGGGGCGCCAGAAGTGGTGGTGGTACTTGGCGTCGATGACACCGATGATGGCGTCGTCCATGGCCTGCGCCACCGCGGCAAACAGACGGGCATTGCGGGCCGGATCGCGTCCGGGTTGTTCGGCGGCCGAGCGCACGACGCCGTGGTAGATCGCCGGCATCGAATAGGTCCAGAAGCGTGCGGCCTCGGTCTGCTCGGCGCTGCGCCGACCACCCGAGCGCTCGCCCAGCGACTTCACCTCGTTGTAGTCGCGTGCCCACTGCTCGCTGCCCAGGGACGGCGGCGGACCGGGACGGAACTGCGCCGCGCCCGCCATCAGCCAGGGCTTGCGCTGCGCCCATTGCGGTACGGCCGGCAAGGCGGTCGGCACATAGACGCCCGCGGTGGCGTGCGGCCGGTAACTTTCGGCGCCGCCCGCGCCGTCGCCGGCGCGAGCAGCCAGCACGACCGCTGCGGCACGTTCGCCGGTGGCCATGCCGACAGCCTTGGCGGGACCGTCGGCAATGCCCGCCAGCGCCGCCTGGACGGCGGCATCGATCTTCGTCCGCTGGTCCGGCAGCAACTGCGTCAAGGTGGCCTGGTTCGCCACCGCCACCGCGGCGTCAATGGCCGGCTTCGCGGTGGCCAGCCGCGGCGGCAGACCATCGAGCGCCTGGTGCACCGCGGTCTGCACGATAGCCATGACGCGGATCGCCGGCGGCGTGCCGAGCGGCGACCCGGCCACCAGCGAGTTGGCCCGCAGGTTCCAGTCGGTGACGGTGTCGGCGTTCGCCTGCAGCGCTGCCGTCGCGACCAGTGAAGCCAGCAGCGCGTGGCGTGAAAGGGGGGTGTTCATGCGGATCTCCAATGGCCAGGTTCATTGTTTGGTGATGACGACTTCGAGGTATTCGCTGGGCACGACCAGCGACTGCGGACCCGCCACGTTCAGCTCGTCCAGCAACGCGGTGATCGCGCGTTCGAGCGACTGCGCACCCTGGGCATCGAGCGCGGCAAAGGCCTTGTGCGTGGGGCCGTAGAGTTCGCGGAACACCTGCACCCAGTGCGCCGCCGAGTGGTAGCGGAAGTTGAAGTGGCGGTGCTCGCAACGGATCTGCGCCGCGTGTGAGCCGAACAGCTCGACGATGTGCGATTCGGTGCCCCAGAGCAGCGGCGAAGCCACCCCGGCCGGTGGCGGCACGTGGGCGCCGATGAGCCTGAACAGGCGGCCGATGAACCCGCCCGGGGTCCAGTTCGCCAGGCCGATGCGGCCGCCGCTGCGCAACACGCGCAGCATCTCGCTGGCGGAGCGCTGGTGCTCGGGCGTGAACATCACGCCAAAGGTGGAGAGCACGGCATCGAAGCTGGCGTCGGCGAACGGCAGGGCCTCGGCGTCGGCGTGCTGGAACTGGATCGCCAGGCCCTCGGCGCGCGCACGGTCGTGGCCTTTGGCCAGCAGCGCCTGCACGTAGTCGGTCGAGGTGACGCTGGCGTGGCGCCGCGCGGCGGCCAGCGAGGCGTTGCCGTTGCCGGCGGCCACGTCGAGAACGCGCTCGCCAGCGCGCACGTCGACCGCTTCGGCGAGCGTTTCGCCGACGATCTGCAAGGTGGTGCCGATGACAGCGTAGTCGCCACTGGCCCAGGTGGCTTGCTGGCGCTGCTTGATGGCGGCGTAGTCGGGGGCGGGTTTTTCAAGAACGGTGTTCATGGGGTGGTCTCCTGAGGAAGTTGGTGGGGGTCGGCGCGGGCTTGCGGCGACGGGCCCATTCTTTGGGCAGTGGGGCATTGACGCTTTCCCGGACGTCCTTCAGACTTGTCTGTTCGTCCGTGATTGCGTCTGGCCACCCGCGGCCCTGGCCGGGAATCCGCCGCGCTTGATCGCGACGCCAGACGTGGAGGTTCCCGCCATGAACCACGACCCCTTGTCCGACGTGCTGCGCAGCGTGCGCCTGCGCGGTTCGGTCTTTTATTACGTGAGCTTTGGCGACGAGTGGGCAGCGGAAACCCCCGCCTCACCCGATCTGGCGCGCGCCCTGATTCCGGGTGCCGAGCACGTGCTGGCCTACCACCTGCTCGCCCGGGGCAACGGCTGGGCCGCCACCGACGGCGAGCCGCCGGTGCGGCTGGCACAGGGCGACATCGTGATGTTTCCGCGCGGCGACGGACACGTCATTTCCAGCGCACCCGGCATGCATGCGCAGGAAGACCACAGCGACTGGCGCTTCACCACCCGCAACGACCCCAAACCCATCGCGGTGGCCTACCACCGCGGCGTGTTGCGCCCGGGCGCCGCGATTCCTGCCGAGGAGGCGACATCGGTGGTCGTCTGCGGCTTCATCGCCTGCGACCTGCTGCCCTTCAACCCCCTGATCTCGTCCCTGCCCCGCCTGCTGCATCTGGCGTCCGGCGGCCTGGGGTCGTGGGTGGCGCAGTTGCTGGACCAGGCGGTGTCGGAGTCGCGCGAGAGCCGCGCCGGCAGCGCCGCCGTGCTCGAACGGGTCGGCGAAATGGTCTTTGTCGACGCGGCCCGGCGCCACCTGGAGTCCTTGCCCAGCAACGCCTCGGGCTGGTTCGCCGCGCTGCGTGATCGCCATGTGGGGCGTGCGATCCACCTCATGCACGAGAAGCCGGCCCATCCCTGGACGATCGACGAACTGGGGCGCGAGGCCGGGCTGTCGCGTTCGGCCCTGCACGAACGATTCGTCGAACTCGCCGGCCAGCCACCGATGCAATACCTCACCAGCTGGCGCATGCAGCTGGGCGCCGGCCTGCTGCGCAACAGCGACAGCAAGGTCGCAACGATCGCGCAGGAGGTGGGTTACGACTCGGAAGCGTCGTTCTCCCGCGCGTTCAAACGCAGCGTGGGACAGCCGCCCGCGGCGTGGCGGCGCAAGCAGCGTGTGGGGGCCTGACGCAGCGCGGTATCAATCGCCCTGAAAGCCGCCCGAACGGTAGGTCAGCACCAGCGTGTCTCGCCAGCCCAGCTCGCCACCCACCAGCGGCTGGATCGGCGTGGTTTCATGGATCACACGCGCATCGTCCAGCAGCAGCAGCGACCAGGGCTCGGTCAGTGTGAAGCGCTGGCCGCTGGGGCCGTCGGCCTCGAACACGCGACTCTCGCCGCCCTTGATGCGGTGGCGCCCGAGCATGAACACCGCCACCAGATCGACGCCGTCGCGGTGCGCGCCTTCGGGCGTGGGGCGGCCGATGCCGTCGGTGGTGTCGATGCGGAAGGGGTGCGCCTCGACAAACCAGGGCTGGCTGCCGCGCAAGGCCGAGACTGCCTCGCCCACCCGCGCCAGCAGGCGGTTCCACACCGGCAGCGCGACCTGCTCGGGCTGCATGGGCTCGAACCAGCGCTGCATGCCGCCGTGCAGGGCGTTGTATTCCAGCGGCTGCCAGTGGGCGCGGTGCGGCGCCTGATGCACCGCCTGGCCATCGACCACGAAGCAGCTGTGGCGGCGGCTTCGGTAGCGCCCACCGTCTTTCAGGTAGGCATCGGGCGGCAGGTGATCCCAGCCGGCGTGCAGCGCATCGAGTTCGGCCACGTCGGCCGGCAGCCATTGCCGCACATCGGCCGCAGAAATCAACGCAAAACCGTGCAAACGCAGGGCGGCATCCACCCCGTCAAGGGGCACACAAGGTGGCAAGAAAGCACTGGTGGTCATGGCGGGGCAGTGTAACTGCCGGCTGTGCCCGCGGCCGCATCCGGGTTCACCCGCAGTGGCACCCTGAGGAGTTTCTGCGCTGGATCAAAACGTGGCCGTGGGCGGGCTGTCAAGCTGAGCGCGAAGCCAAGGAGGTTGTTTTATGAACACTGTTGAATGGTCCGATGCCCTGCAACTGGACTACGAGCCCATGGACGCCGTACACCGCGAATTTGTGGACCTGCTGGCGCTGGCACAAAACGCACCCGACGCCACCCTGCCACTGGCCTGGGCCGCTGTCGTGGATCACACCGCGGAACATTTCGCCCGGGAAGACGAGTGGATGCGAAAAACCCGGTTTTCCGCCGCCGAGAACCACATCATCCAGCACCGGGTGGTGCTCCATGTGCTGCGGGAAGGCTTGGCGCTGGCGCGCGCCGGTCAGATGGATGCGGTCCGTGAAATGGCCGGTGAGTTGGCGGTCTGGTTTGCCAAACACACCCAGTCACTGGACGCGGCCCTGGCGCTGCACATGCGCCGCGAACCTGCTGGCGGTGGTGCGTCCAGGCGCGCAAGCGGGGGCAACCCGACGGTCCATGCGCACCTGTAGCAGGCCCATCTGGAGCGACCCGGGCGAGGCAAAGGAGACAAGGCCCCGAACAACCCCAATGGGGATGGGGTAAACCATGTAAGCACAATATTCGGCCTTGTTTATATTGTTTCCCTAAAGGAGACAATCATGGCCGAAGCCATTCAAGCAAGCGCTGTCGAGGGCGAGAACCTGACGCGCGAAACCCCGGACGGTGATCAGCGCCCCAGAGACGCTGAGCGCGGGCCTTCGGTGTTCTCGCTCCAGCTCGCCACCCTGCGCCCATCCGACCCGATCCGCTGGCTCCAGCTGGGGTGGCAAGACTTCCAGCGCTGCCCGCGCATCGGCCTGTTCTACGGTCTGTGTTTCTTCGCCATGGGGCACGCGCTGCTGGCGGTGTTCCAGAACGCACCGGCCTACGTGCTGGCGCTGAGCGCCGGCTTCCTGCTGATGGGACCGTTCCTGTGCCTGGGTCTGTACGACGCCAGCAAGGCCATGCAGACCCACGACCACCGCCCCTCGCTGCGCGCCTCCCTGCAGGCCTGGCGACCGACCAAGGGCACGATGGGCATCTTTGCCGGCGTGCTGCTGATCCTGGAACTGCTCTGGGGCCGGGCTTCGCTGGTGGTGTTTGCCGTCACCTTCAACACCATGCCCTCGACCGAGAAGCTGCTGCCGCAGCTGGTCAACCCCGAGAACATCGGCTTCCTGATCACCTACACCATCGTCGGCGGGTTCTTCGCAGGCCTGATCTTCATCACCAGCGTGATCTCGATCCCGATGATCATGGACCGCAAGACCGACGCCGTCTCGGCCGGCCTCACCAGCATCCGCGCCTGCCTGCAGAATCCGGGCGTCATGCTGATCTGGGGCGCAATCATCACGCTGCTGATCGGCCTGGCCATGTTGCCGGTGTTCCTCGGCCTGCTGATCGTGGGCCCGGTGA
>JAHIQV010000446.1 GCA_018903185.1 Gammaproteobacteria bacterium
CAGCGGGCTGGCGGATGTCGTACACGCGCACCAGACCGCGGCGCGCATTGGCCACGTCGTCACCCAGGCGCACCGCGACCACGGCAAAACGCCCGTCGGGCGAAACGGCCACCGAGGTCGGTTCGCCCACGCCCATCAGCCGCACGTTCACGCGCGGCAGCAGCTCCGGCTGCGCAGGGTTCGTGATGTCCACCATGCCCAGCACACCCGCGTCGGCGCTGGTGTAGACCAGGGTCATGCCATCGGGCGTGGCGGCCACGATCTCGGCCACGCCGTCCACCGGCAGGTGGTGGACCATGGCAAAGCGGCCTGCCTGCGGGGCTGGCGGCGCTGCCTGGGCGAGCGAGGTGAAAGCGAAAGAAGCGGCCAGCGCCGCGGTCAGGGTGCAGAGGCGAAGTGTGTTCATGCGAAGGGTTGGAGCCGAGGTAAAAAAAACCTCGCGAGCCTACGGTTCGCATGTGTCATGACCGTGACCACCGTCCGCCCAAAACAAAGCCCCTGCCGGCGAATGCGGGCAGGGGCTTGTGGGCTGTGGCTGGTCCGGCGTTACCCGCCGGGGATTCAGGCGGCCTGGGGCACCGCTTCCGTGGCTTGTTTCTGTTGCTGGCTCACCTGCATCGACAGGTCCAGCAGCACGGCCTTGCTGGTGTAGTAACGGTCCAGGCGCCACTCGGCCATGATCTCCATGGCGAGATGAAAGTCGTCGTAGTCCAGCCGGTACAGGTCCGACAGCAGGAACGGTACTTCCGATTCCAACGCCAGCACCAGCCGGGACAGGATCTCTGCCTTCGGTTTGCCAGCGTGGTTCTCGATCAGCTTGCGGGCTTTTTTCAGGGCAATCATGGGACCTCGCTCTCTCTCAACGGTTTGTGAATCGGCTGGCATACCAAAGGCCTCAGGGTATGCCCTAGTGGCCGAGCATACCGGCGAGGGCCCCGTGTTTGATGACAGAAATATGACGTTGGTGTGAAAGCCCGTCTCCATGAGCGGTGCCCGGTGCGTGGACATGACCGGCGGTCTTCGTCAGGCGGCGTGCTTCGCGAGAAAGCTCCGCAGGTCGCAGAAATCGTCCATGCGCTCGGTCAGCGTGGCGTGGTCCCAGTCCCACCAGGCGGTGGATTCGATGGCGGCCGCGATGGCGGCAGGGAAGCGCTGCCGGATGACCTTGGCCGGTGCCCCGGCCACGATGGCGTAGGCCGGCACGTCTTTGGTGACCACGGTGTTGCTGCCGATCACCGCACCGTTGCCGATGGTCACGCCCGGCATGATCACCGCGCCGTGACCGATCCAGGTGTCGTGGCCGATGTGCACGCGCTGGCGGCGGCGCCATTCGAAGAAGCTCGCGTCGTCCTCGGGCGCCATGCCGTATTTGAAGCGGCGGTAGGTGAAGTGGTGCAGGGTCGGGCGCTCCATGGGGTGAAAGCCCGGGTTGATGCGCACCATGGACGCGATGTTGCTGAACTTGCCGATGTCGGCCGACATGATGTCGCAGCCCCGGTCCATGTACGAATAGTCGTCGAGCAGGCTGTCGGCCAGACGCACATGGTCGGCCACATCGGTGTAGCGGCCGAAGCGGCAGTCCTTGATGACCGCGGTGGGTGCGATGCTGGGCGCCTCTGACAGCTTGCGGGGGGCCTCGACGTTGAAAGACGGTATGTGGGTATAGCTCATGTGGGCCATCCGGGCAGGGTTTGGAGGTGTTTCAGCAGCTGGTGCCCGGCGTCGTCGAGCGCGCCATCGTTCTGCACCTGCAGGGCGTTTGGCAGCTGGAGGGTCTGCGTGCGCTGGATGCGCGCTTCCACCTCGGCCGCGCTTTCGCGGCCCCGCCCGAGCAGGCGCTGGCGCAGGGTGTCCGGGCTGGCGGTGATGTGCACCACGGTGAGCCCGGGGAAGCGGCTGCGGGTGGGGTCGAGGTGGGCGCGCGAACCGTTGACCAGCACCCAGCCGCCGTGTTCGATGGGCGCCAGCTCGCTGGCGCGCACGCCGTAGTGCAGGCCGTTGGCCTGCCAGGCGAGCGCAAAGGCGCCGCGCTCGCGCAGCGCGAGGAACTGCGGCGGGTCCACCGCTTCGTGCACCTCGTCACCGGCACGAGCCGGCCGCGTGATCGTGCGCCGCGCCCAGTGGACCGCCGGGCTGGGCAGCAGGTGCTGCCGCAACCAGGCAAGCACGCTGTCCTTGCCGGCGCCCGACGGCCCGACCACGTACACCAGGCGCCGGCTCACTGGAATACCTCCGCCCTGCGGGCTGCGGTGCGAACCGGCTTGGGAACGGCCCGGCGCCGGCTCATGCCTTAAACCCCATGCGTTCGAGCAGTACAAAATCCGCGCCCGGCGCGGGTTCGGCATACAGCGCCAGGCTGTCGAAGCGGCAGGGGGGCAGGCGATCGAAAGTGTCCCGCGCGGCGCGTTCGAGCCGCTGCACGGTATCGAGCGCCACGCCGTTCAGATCGCCGGTCAGCGAGAGGTGGAACCGGTAACGGTCGAGCACGTAGGGGTAGCCCCAGCGCACCAGCAGCGCGTCTTCCTGGATCGACAGCGCGCCCTTGCGGCGACGGCGTGCCAGCTCGTCCGACGACAGCGGCGCCGCCAGCGTTTGCAGGCCGGTGACGCAGGCGCGGGCCACGGCGTTGATGGCGTCGGGGTTGCCGTCGGCGCACAGGGCCAGAAAGCCGCCGAGCCGGCGCACGCGCAGCGGGGGCAGGTCGAAAGGGCTGAACGTCGCGGCCAGCGTCTGCAGGGCGCTGCGCAGACCGTCCAGGCCCACACCCTCGTCGAGCGAAAAAGGCGCCTTCAACGTCGCATGCCAGCCGTAGCGCCGCGGATCGGCGGTCAGTTGCCGTTGTTGCTCGGGCGCGATGCCGTCGATGTTGGGCTGGGGCAGCGCGTCGTTCGTGGCCGCACAACGGCCGAGCCAGCGGCTGCCCGCGGCCCACCAGGCCGAGTCTGTCGCGGGCGCGAAGTAGACCGCAAAGCGGTGGGCGTGGCTGAGGTCAACGGTCATCGTGGGTCACCGTGAGCTTGACGCGGTCGCCCGCGAACCAGGTGCTGGCGAATTCGATCGGCACGCCCGCGCCGTCGACGTTCACGCTGGTCACGAACAGCACCGGCCGGTTGACCGGTTGCTTGAGCAAGGCCGCCACCTCTGGGCTCGGCAGTTGCGCCGTGATGCG
>JAHIQV010000052.1 GCA_018903185.1 Gammaproteobacteria bacterium
ACGCTGCCGCAGAAGCGGATGTCCAGGTGCAGGCCCGTCGCGCCGGCAACCGGGCTGGCCGCGATGTCCTGCAACTCGTTCAGGGCGTGGTCGTGGCTGGCGTACAGGGTCAGCACTTCGGCGCCCGCTTCGCTGGTTTCGGGCTCGAACGCCAGCGCAAAGGCGCGCTCCAGCTCGGCGCGCAGGCTTTCCATCTGCGGCCCCAGGCGCGCCTGCGCCAGCCGCTCCGCCATCAGCAGGCGCTCGCCGAACGGGCTGAGCAGGGCCGACTGGCCGCGTTCCCACACCAGCAGTTCCTGGCCGAGCTCGGCCTCCCAGGCTTTGATCTGGCCCCAGACGTGGCGGTACGACAGGCCCAGGTAGCGCGCAGCGGCCGAGATCGAGCCCCGTTCCCGCACCGCGTGCAGCACGTCCATCATGGCGTTGCGCAACAGCGCATGGTGGGGCGTGCGGCCCGTGCCATGTGCTGTGAGCGAATACGAAAGCTCGACCTTTCTCATGGGCGCGAGTGTGCCTCAAGCGCCGTCGCTGCTGGCCTGGAGCCTATGCACACGGGTTCATACCGCGTCACTACGTACTCTCAAACCCGCGGTGTCCACGTAAGCTCCTTCGCACCATATGAACACCTTTTCCGATAGCGCGGGAACCGCGCTGCAACTGATCCTCTCGGGCGATGCGGGGCTCTGGGCCATCGTCATGCGCTCGCTGGCGGTGAGCGCCACGGCCTGCCTGCTGGCCTGCAGCCTGGGGCTGGTACTGGGCGCCTGGCTGGGGGTGTCGCGTTTTGCTGGCCGGGGCGTGGTGCTGACGCTGCTCAACACCTTTCTGGCCGTGCCGGCGGTGGTGGTGGGGCTGGTGGTGTACCTGCTGCTTTCGCGCTCGGGGCCGCTGGGTTTTCTGGGCTGGCTGTTCAGCTTTCAGGCCATGGTGCTGGCGCAGGCCATCCTGGTGCTGCCGCTGGTGACGGCGCTCACGCGCCAGGTGGTGGAAGACGTCGACCGCAGCCATGGTGAACAGTTGTCGTCGCTCGGCGCCAGCCTGGGCCTGCGCAGTCTGCTGCTGGCCTGGGACGAGCGCTACGCCCTGCTCACCGTGCTGATCACCGCCTTTGGCCGCGCCATCGCCGAGGTGGGTGCGGTGATGATCGTGGGCGGCAACATCGAAGGTTTCACCCGCGTCATGACCACCGCCATCGCGCTCGAAACCAGCAAGGGCGACCTGCCGCTGGCGCTCGGGCTGGGCATTGTGTTGCTGGCCGTGGTGTTGCTGCTCAACAGCCTCGTAGCGCTGCTGCGCCGCTGGCGCGAGCACCTGGACGGTGGCGACCTGCGGATGGCCACGGCATGAGGATCGAACGACCCACCGAAGGCAGCGCGACGGGTGCCCGTGTGCGTCAGGACACCGTGCTGGAGTTGCAGGGCGTGAACGTGAGCCTGGGGCCGGCGGCGCAGGTTGAAGCGCTGCGCAGCATCACGCTCAGCATCGAGGCCGGTGAGCGCGTGGCCCTGGTCGGACCCAACGGTTGTGGCAAGAGTACGTTGCTGCGCACGCTGCACGGTCTGCTGCCCATCGCCTCGGGAGAGCGGCGTGTGCCACAGGCCTCGCGCATCGCCATGCTGTTCCAGCGGCCACACATGTTGCGCATGTCGGTTCGGCGCAACCTGCAGCTGGGCTTGTGGCTCAGCGGCGTGCCCTGGGCGCAGACCAGCAGTCGCGCGCAGCAGGCGCTCGTGCGCGTCGACCTTGTTCACCTGGCCGACCGCAATGGCCGCGCCCTCTCGGGCGGGCAGCAGCAGCGCGTGGCGCTGGCGCGCGCCTGGGCGCTGCAGCCCGACGTGTGGCTGCTCGACGAACCCACCGCCAGCCTGGACCCGCACGCCAAGCGCGATGTGGAGACGCTGATCGCCGACTTTGGCGACGAGCTGCCCGCGCCCGGTCGCCGGCCCCCCACGCTGGTGCTGGCCAGTCACAACCTTGGTCAGGTCAAGCGCTTGGCCAGCCGCGTGATCTATCTCGAACAGGGGCGTGTGCTGGCCGATCTGCCGGTGCACGACTTCTTCAACCAGGACCTGCTCGAACAACGTTCGCCGCAGGCCAGCGCTTTTGTCAAAGGAGAAACCACATGAAAGCTTCCCTCTCTTCCCGGCGCACCGTCGTGCGCCTGCTGGCCACGGCCGGTTTCGTCAC
>JAHIQV010000447.1 GCA_018903185.1 Gammaproteobacteria bacterium
CTCTGGGGTTCCTGAACCTGAGCGCCCGAAGGGCCTGATCCGATGACGACCTACTTTCTCAACATCCTTCAAGGACTGTTGGTCACCCTCGGTGTGTCCTTGGGCGCGCTCATCGTGGCCGCCCTGCTGGGTCTGGCCGGTGCGGCAGCCAAGCTGTCGCACCACAAAGGGCTCAACTGGGTGGGCGACATCTATTCCACCGTGATCCGGGGTGTCCCGGATCTGGTGTGGATGCTCTTGCTGTACTACGGCGGACAGATTCTGGTCAACGACATCGCGGAAGCGCTGGGCTTTCGCAGCGGTCCGCAGATCAACCCGTTTGTGGCGGGTGTGCTGACCATCGGTTTTGTGTATGGCGCCTACATGACGGAAACCTTCCGTGGCGCGATCATGAGTGTGCCCAAGGGCCAGTCGGAAGCCGGTTGGGCTTTTGGCATGAGCCGGTTCTACACGTTTCGGCGCATGGTGCTCCCGCAAATGGTGCGCTTTGCCCTGCCCAGCTTCACCAACAACTGGCTGGTGCTGTTGAAAGCCACCGCGCTGGTCTCGGTGATTGGACTGGCCGACATCACCAACCTGGCCAAACAGGCGGGCGCCGCGGCGCGTGGCCAGATCCCGGGCGCCGCCATCATCTTCATGGCCTTTGCCGGCCTGCTCTACCTGTTGATTTCCAGCATCAGCCTGCTGCTGCTGCGCCGAGCTGAAAAACGCTATTCGGTCGGCGTCAAGCGGGGGAATTTCTGATGGACAAGTTTGCCATCATCTTCCAGCCGCAAAACCTGCAGCTCTACTGGACCGGCCTGATTGCCACCATGGAGCTGCTCGGGGTCAGCCTGATTGCGGGCGCCCTGCTGACGCTGCCGCTCACGCTGATGCGCGTGTCGCGCAACCGCTGGGTGTCTTGGCCGGTCTGGCTGTTCACCTACGTGGTGCGCGGCACGCCGCTTCTGATCCAGGTCTATTTCATCTACTACGGCATCGCCCAGCTGGAATGGGTGCAAGGCCTGTGGGACACGCACTGGCCGTTCACCTGGTTCAAGGACCCCTTCTTCTGCGCCGTGCTGGCATTCACGCTCAACACCTGCGCCTACACGGTCGAGATGCTGGCGGGTGCCATCAAGGAAACCCCGGCGGGTGAAATCGAGGCGGCCCAGGCGGCTGGCTTCGGCAAGTGGAACATGATGTTCCGCCTGATCCTGCCCAGCGCCATGCGCCGCACCCTGCCCGGCTATTCCAACGAAGTGGTCATGATGCTGCACGCGACTTCGCTGGCCAGCGTGGTGCCCGCGTTGTACGACCTGACCAATGCGGCTTACGCCATCTACAAGACCTATTACCTGGCGTTCCAGCCGTTCATCTTCGTCGCTGTCCTGTATTTCATGCTGACCTTCTCGCTGGTGTACGTGTTCCGGCTGCTGGAGCGCCGCTTTCTCGCCTATCTGCGCCCCATTGCCCACTGACACGACCACCGTTCCTGGGGTAGCCTCATACCTGTCGTCGGGCATAGCCTGGTCAAGGCCCGCCCCCCGCGTGTTGGTGCTCCAGGAACGTCGCTATGCAACAGATCAACCACCCCCTCCTCTCGCCCGCACTGGGCACCCAGCGCCACCTGAGCAGCTGGCATTTCGGGCAGCCGGGCCTGGGTCCCAAGGTTTATGTGCAGGCGAGCCTGCACGCGGATGAACTGCCGGGCATGCTGGTCGCCCACCATTTGCGCGGACTGCTGGAGACCGCTGAGCGCGACGGACAGCTGCTGGGCGAAGTCGTGCTGGTGCCGTTCGCCAACCCGATCGGCCTGGACCAGACCACCATGCACCACCAGCTCGGGCGCTTCGAGCTGGCCAGCATGGAGAACTTCAACCGCAACTACCCGGACTTTTTCGCCCTGGTGAGGGACGAAGTGGCCGATCAGCTGGGGCTCGACGCCGCGCAAAACAAACGCCTGATCCGTGATGCCATGCGCCGCGCCCTGGACGCCCAGAAGCCACAAACGGAATTACAAAGCCTGCGCCAGACATTGATGCAGTTGTCCCACGACGCCGACATCGTGCTCGACCTGCACTGCGATTACGAAGCGGTGCTGCACCTCTAC
>JAHIQV010000448.1 GCA_018903185.1 Gammaproteobacteria bacterium
CACCGCGCTGGCCCAGGTGATGGTCAAGGCTGTGGATCAGGCGGCGCGTGGACAAGCCGGCGTGATGCGTCCCGAACTCTCGATGGAAGTGGCCACCACCACGTTGTACCTTGAGGCGGCGCTTGATGATTTCGATCCCAGCGATGAGGAGTTCACCGAGCGCACCCAGGCGCTCGCGGTCCGGCTTGAAAACGTTCTGGGTGGTGCACCTGCGGAACCCCTGGAAGCCTGGATGGAGCAGCTCTACCGCCGGGTGAGCGACAGGCAGACCATGGGCAGCGTGGTCGGTGAGCTCAAGGTATCGCTGGGTGAGGCCGAAAAGTCGCTGGATCAGTTTTTCCGCATGCCGCGCGAAAAAGCCTGTCTTCATGTTGCGGTCTCGCAGCTCGCACAGATGCGTGGCGTGCTCTCGGTTCTCGGTCTGGATCAGGCGGTTCAGGCGGTGAGCCGCATGCGCACGGTCGTCGAACAGATTCTGGACACCGAGGTGGACGAAGTCATGGCCCGCGAGGCGGGCACGTTCCAGCAACTGGGGGACAACCTCAGCGCCTTGAGTTTCCTGGTCGACATGCTCAACTACCAGCCAGCGCTGGCGAAGAAGCTGTTTGTCTTTGACGAAGAGACGGGTGAGTTGCGTCCGGTCATGGGACGCACGGTGAATCCCGCGTCGTCAGCGATGACCGACGAAGTCCAGGCCATCAGCGTTGGCGTGCAGCGGGTGGTGGAGGGTGCGCAGGGCGATGTCAATCTGGCCGATCTGAGCCAGCAGCTCGATACCCTGGCCGATCAGGCTCAGCTGGCCGAGCAGCCCGGCGTGGCGCGCGCTGCGCGCGAGGCCGCGCAAGCCGTGGTCAACCACGACGCCCAGGCGGGCGCGCAGGCCCTGGTCGGGCTGTCGCAGGTGGTGATGCCCTCGTCCGTTCCCGAGGTGATACAGCAGGCCCAGGACAACGACAACGACGACGAAGACCTGCTCGACATCTTCCTGGAGGAGGCGCGCGAGGTGGTGGTCAATGGACTGGACGCGGTGCACCAGTTGCAGGCGCATCCGGGCGAACTGGAGCAGCTCACAACCCTGCGCCGTGCCTTCCACACCCTCAAGGGCAGTTCGCGCATGGTTGGCTTGGCCGAGTTTGGCGAGGCTGCCTGGGCGATGGAGCAGTTGTTTAACGCGGTGCTGGCAGAGCAACGCCCTGCCGCCACCGGCCTGCTGACCCTGGCGCACGATGCGATGGGCGCGTTCAACCGCTGGGTGGACGCGATTGAGGCCCGCGCCAACCACGAGTGGAATGCCCAAGCTTTCGTCCGCAGTGCGCAGGCCTGGCGCGACCAGGCTCTGTACCTGCCGCTGGACGTGGCCGGTGCCGATGCCGAGTCGTTGACCGTGCCAGCCGAGCCCGAGCAGGAGGCTGCGCAGACCGTGACCGTGGTGGACTGGGATGAACCCGACGCGTTCGATGAACCGCCACCCGATTTTGCCGAGACGTCCTCTGTGGATATCGACTTCAGTCTGGAGCCCGAACCATCGATGAAGGGCGCCGAGGTGTCGTCGCCCATGCTGTCCGACATCGATTTCGACAGCCTCTCCCTGGTGTCATCGAAGGTCCAAGTGCCGGATGATGCCGAAGAGGCGATGGAGCCGGAGGACCTCGCAGAGCAAACCGCCATGGGCGTGCCGTCGATGTTCGACGACATTTCGCTCGATCTGGACGATCTGTCGGCGTTGGACAATGCCGCGCCACAGACTGTTGAAACGGCAGCCGGGTCCGAGGGAACCGGGGCAGTCGCAACCGGAGCGCAAGAGGCGCCCGGGCAGATCGACGTGGACATCTTTGCCACGCCCGAAAAGGCCGAAGCGGCCGATGTGACGATCGAGGTCGTCGACTTCGAGGACGATCAGCTCGAACAGCCGGAGCCGGATCTTGCAGAGAACCTGGCAGACCTGGCGCTGGCCGAGGTGACACCGGAAGAGGCAACGCCCGATACACCGGTGACGGACCAGGAACCGGCGTCGCCGGAAGCCACGCCGGAAGAAGAACCGGTGGTTGATGCCACGACGGACGACATGCCCGATGACCAGACCCGGTTGATCGGACCGCTGCGCATCGGCATCAAGCTCTACAACGTGTACCTGAACGAAGCCGACGAGTGGTCGCGCCGCCTGTGCACCAGCCTCGCCGAGTGGTCGCTGGAGCGTCACGAGCCCGTACCCGACCAGGCCGAGGCCCTCGCACACTCGCTGGCGGGCGCTTCCGCCACGGTGGGTTTCCAGCCGCTCTCGGACATTGCCCGGGCGCTGGAGCATGCGTTGGGCGCTGTCGCCCTGCACCAGCAGGGCGGGGTGGTCGCCACCGCCGAACAGTCGCAGCTGTTTGTCGATGCCGCCGAAGACATCCGCCGCCTGCTGCACCAGTTTGCCGCGGGCTTCTTCAAGGAGCCCAGTCCCGACCTGCTGGCCGCGCTGGACCGGCTGCTGCACGCACCCGTGCCCAGCACGGAAGGGCTGGACATCGAACCACTCTCGGGTTGGGACGCCGAACTTCCATCGGACGCAGCGCCGGGTATCGAGAGCACGGTAGCCCCAGACGATGTGGCATCGGCTTTCGCCCCGCCAGATTTCGAGGCCACGGGTCTGGGTGATCCAGCGACCGTGATCGCACCCCTGGTCGAGGCGGAGAGCCAGGGACCGGTGCAGGACATCGACGACGACATCGATGTGCTCGACACCATTGACGTGGACCTGTTCCCCATCTTTGCCGATGAGGCGCTTGAACTGCTGCCCCGGCTGGGCGCAGCCCTGCGCCAATGGGTGGCACGGCCGGAAAACACGAGTGCCCGGGCCGAGGTGCTGCGCAACCTGCACACCCTCAAGGGCAGTGCCCGACTGGCCGGCGCGCTGCGTCTGGGCGAGATGGCGCACCGCATGGAAACCGATGCCGAGCGTCTGGGATCCGAGGTGCAGAACTCGGTCGAGGTCGAGCCCCTGATGGCTTCTTTTGATGCCATCAATGCCCGCTTCGAGGTGTTGCGCCAGATCGATCCCGAAGCGCCGGATGTGGTCCGGCACGCGCCCGAACAGGCGGTCACCGATGAGCTGTCGGCGACGCCAGCACCCGAGACAGTCGCCCCCCCGGTGGTCGAATCGGTCGACACGGCAGAAATGTCTGGCCTGACCGGGCTGGATTTGCCCAGCGCACCCAAGGCCGTGATAGCCCGTGCTGGCGCTGCGGTGCGGGTGCGCCCGGAACTGCTCGACCGCTTGGTCAACCAGACCGGCGAGGTGATGATCACCCGTTCACGCATGGAGTCCGAACTGGTCGCCCTGCGCGGATCGCTCAAGGACCTGACGGGCAACCTTGACCGCTTGCGCCTGCAGCTGCGAGATATCGAGTTGCAGGCCGAGACCCAGATGCAATCGCGCCTGGCGCAAGCCCGCGATGCCGACCAGTCGTTTGACCCGCTGGAGTTCGACCGCTTCACCCGAGTGCAGGAACTCACCCGCATGATGGCCGAGTCGGTGAACGACGTGGCCACCGTGCAGCGCAACCTGCAACGCGCGGTGGAAGCGACCGAAGACGGGTTGGTCGCTCAGGGTCGCCAGACGCGTGAGCTGCAGCGCGACCTGCTGCGCACCCGCATGGTGGAGTTCGAAGGCATTTCCGAGCGGCTCTACCGCGTGGTGCGCCAAGCCTCCAAGGAAACCGGCAAACAGGTGCGCCTGGACATCGTGGGTGGTCACATTGAAATGGACCGTGGTGTGCTCGACCGGATGACCGCGGCCTTTGAACACCTGCTGCGCAACTGTGTGGTGCACGGCATCGAACCGCCCGAGGTCCGTCTGGCCGCTGGCAAGGCGGCCGAAGGGCACATCGAGGT
This sequence comes from Gammaproteobacteria bacterium, assembly GCA_018903185.1. Lineage (GTDB taxonomy): Bacteria > Pseudomonadota > Gammaproteobacteria > Burkholderiales > Burkholderiaceae_C > Hydrogenophaga. Next base: position 3,877 of record JAHIQV010000448.1, read on the forward strand.
CCGGCTGGCCCATGAACTCAACGATGTGTCGTTGGTGTTCCAGGACGATGGTGCCGGGCTGGACCTGGCGCGTTTGCGTGAGAGGGCGCTTGCGATGGGCCATGTGGTCGCGGGCACCGAGCTCAGTGACGAGGAAGCGGCCCAGCTGGTCTTCATGCCGGGACTCACGACCGCCAGCGAGGTGTCTTCACTGGCCGGGCGCGGCGTGGGCATGGACGTGGTGCGCACCGATGTGGTGGCACTGGGTGGCCGTGTCGAAACCCGTACCCGCCCGGGCCATGGCACGGATTTCAAGCTCGTGCTGCCGCTGACCACCGCTGTCACCCAGGTGGTGATGGTGCGCGCGGGTTCGCTCACGCTGGGCGTGCCGTCGAACCTGGTGGAGTTGGTCCGCCGCGTGAGTGCCGACGAGCTGGCCCAGGCCTATGCCAAGGGCACGCTGACGGTGGTCGGGGAAGAGGTGCCTTTCTATTGGGCAGGCGCCCTGCTGCAATCGTCCGCCCGGTCGCAGGAGGCCAAGGGGCGGACGCTGCCGGTGGTGATCTTCCGCAGTGCGGCGCAGCGCGTGGCCATGCATGTGGACGAGGTGCTGGGCAACCAGGAAGTCGTGGTCAAGAACCTGGGGCCGCAGCTTTCGCGTTTGCCCGGTCTGGCGGGCATGTCGGTGCTGGCTTCGGGCGCGGTGGCGCTGATCTACAACCCGGTGGCGCTGGCCACGGTGTACGGGCCACAGGTGCGTGAGTGGGTGTCCACCCAGACACAGCAGTCGGTGCAGACCGGTGCGGAGGTGCCGCTGTCGATGGACATGGCGACCAGCGCCGTGCCGCTGGTGCTGGTGGTTGACGATTCCATCACCGTGCGCCGTGTGACGCAGCGCCTGCTGCAGCGCGAGGGCTACCGCGTGTCGCTCGCCGCCGATGGCCTGCAGGCGCTGGAGCGCCTGCAGCAGGAACGCCCGACGGTGGTGCTGTCCGACATCGAGATGCCGCGCATGGACGGTTTCGATCTGGTGCGCAACATCCGCAGCGATCCGCGCCTCGCGGCCCTGCCGGTGATCATGATCACTTCGCGTATCGCCGAGAAACACCGCGAACACGCGCGTGAACTCGGTGTGGACCACTACCTCGGCAAGCCGTATGCGGA
>JAHIQV010000449.1 GCA_018903185.1 Gammaproteobacteria bacterium
GAACCTGCGCTTTCCGCCCGAAGACACGGCCCTCAAGGGCCTGCGCATCGAATAACGACCCACAAGAAACCCCCGAGAGAGACAAGACCATGACCGACCTTTCCGCCGATTTCAAGGCCCTGGCCAGCTACCGCCCCACCAACAAGGTGCGCTTCGTCACCGCCGCCAGCCTGTTCGATGGCCACGACGCCGCCATCAACATCATGCGCCGCATCCTGCAGGGCATGGGCGCCGAGGTGATCCACCTGGGCCACAACCGCTCGGTCGACGACGTGGTCACTGCGGCCTTGCAGGAAGACGTGCAGGGCATCGCCATCAGCTCCTACCAGGGTGGCCACGTGGAGTACTTCAAGTACATGGTGGACCTGCTCAAGCAACGCGGCGGCGAGCACATCCAGGTGTTCGGCGGCGGCGGCGGCGTGATCGTGCCGGCCGAAATCCGTGAGTTGCACAACTATGGTGTGGGCCGCATCTACAGCCCGGAAGACGGCCAGCGCATGGGCCTGGCCGGCATGATCGGCGAGATGGTGATGCGTTGCGACCAGGACATCAGCGGCCATGCGCCCAAGGCCATCGAGGCCATCCAGGGGCACACCGAAATGAACTGGCGTGCGCTGGCGCAGCTGATCACCGCCATAGAGAACGGCAAGTCAGACGGGAAGCTGCTGGCCGCGGCGCGCCAGGCAGCGGTCAGCCACAAGACCCCGGTGCTGGGCATCACCGGCACCGGCGGCGCCGGCAAGTCCAGCCTGACCGATGAGCTGATCCGCCGCTTCCGGCTCGACCAGGACGACGCGCTGCGCATTGCCCTGATCTCCATCGACCCCTCGCGCCGCAAGAGCGGTGGCGCCCTGCTGGGCGACCGCATCCGCATGAATGCGATCGCGCCCTGGAGCAACGGTCAGCGCGTCTACATGCGCAGCTTGGCCACGCGCGACAACAGCAGCGAGATCAGCGCCGCCCTGCCCGACGTGGTGGCGGCCTGCAAGGTGGCGGGCTTCGACCTGATCGTGGTCGAGACCTCGGGCATCGGCCAGGGCGACGCGGCCATCGTGCCGCACGTGGACATCCCGATGTACGTGATGACGCCCGAATTCGGCGCCGCCAGCCAGCTGGAGAAGATCGACATGCTCGACTTCGCCGAGTTCGTGGCGATCAACAAGTTCGACCGCAAGGGCGCGGCCGACGCGTTGCGCGACGTGGCCAAGCAGGTCCAGCGCAACCGCGAGGCCTTCACCGTGATGCCCGACCAGATGCCGGTGTTCGGCACCATGGCCGCGCGCTTCAACGACGACGGCGTGACCGCGCTCTACCAGGCGCTCAAGGTGCGCCTGACCGAACTCGGCCTGCCGCTGACGGACGGCCACCTGCCACGGGTCACCGTGCGCCACAGCACCAACCAGACCCCCATCGTGCCGCCGGCGCGCACACGCTACCTGGCCGAGATCAGCGACACGGTGCGCAGCTACAAGAAGAAGGCCCGCGCGCAGGCGAAACTGGCGCGGGAAATCCAGCAGTTGCGTGCCGCCGCCGAGATGCTGGCGGTCGACAAACCCAACCGCCCGAAAGCCTCGGAAGCCGCCATCGACCTCGCCCAGGCGCGCGAGCTGCAGCAGGATCCGGCGGCTCGCAAGCTGCTCACGCAGTGGCCCGACATGCAGAAGGCGTATGCGGGCGATGAGTACGTGGTGAAGATCCGCGACAAGGAAATCCGCACCGCGCTCACCACGAAATCGCTCTCGGGCACCACCATCCGCAAGGTGGCCCTGCCGCAGTACGAGGACCACGGCGAAATCCTCCAATGGCTGATGCTCGACAACGTGCCGGGCAGCTTCCCCTTCACCGCCGGCACTTTCGCCTTCAAGCGCGAAGGGGAAGACCCGACCCGCATGTTCGCCGGCGAAGGCGATGCCTTCCGCACCAACCGCCGCTTCAAGCTGCTGTCCGAAGGCCTGCCCGCCAAGCGCCTGTCCACCGCCTTCGACTCGGTCACGCTGTACGGCAACGACCCCGATCCGCGACCCGACATCTACGGCAAGGTTGGCAACTCGGGCGTCTCCATCGCCACGCTGGACGACATGAAGGTGCTCTACGGCGGCTTCGACCTCTGCCACCCGGCGACCTCGGTCTCCATGACCATCAACGGCCCGGCGCCGAGCATCCTGGCGATGTTCATGAACACCGCCATCGACCAGAGCCTGCACAAGTTCCGCACTGACAACGGCCGCGATCCGACCGACGACGAGACCCAGAAGATCCGCGCCTGGACGCTGGCCAACGTGCGCGGCACGGTGCAGGCCGACATCCTGAAGGAAGACCAGGGCCAGAACACCTGCATCTTCTCGACCGAGTTCTCATTGAAGGTGATGGGTGACATCGCCGAGTACTTCGTGCACCACGACGTGCGCAACTTCTACTCGGTGTCCATCAGCGGCTACCACATCGCCGAAGCCGGTGCCAACCCGCTCAGCCAGCTCGCGTTCACGCTCAGCAACGGTTTCACGTTCGTCGAAGCCTACCTGGCGCGTGGCATGCACATCGACGACTTCGCGCCCAACCTGAGCTTCTTCTTCAGCAATGGCATGGACCCGGAGTACACGGTGCTCGGCCGCGTGGCGCGCCGCATCTGGGCGGTGGCGATGAAAGAGCGCTACGGCGCCAACGAGCGCAGCCAGAAACTGAAGTACCACGTGCAGACCAGCGGGCGCAGCCTGCACGCGCAGGAAATCCAGTTCAACGACATCCGCACCACGCTGCAGGCGCTGATCGCCATCTACGACAACTGCAACAGCCTGCACACCAACGCGTTCGACGAAGCCATCACCACACCCACCGAAGAATCGGTGC
>JAHIQV010000450.1 GCA_018903185.1 Gammaproteobacteria bacterium
CGCTCACCCTGCTGCAAAACGCCGGCGCCATCGCCAGCGCCTACCAGTTCCACTGGCAGCGCTTCCTGTTCGACCAGTTCCCCAAGGGCACGGCTTTCCCGGCGCTGCAGGCACCCGCCATTGCCGACGAGCTGCCGCTGGCCGCCGTGCAGGCTTTTTCCATTGACGATTCGCACACCACCGAAATCGACGACGCGCTTTCGCTGCAGGGGCTGGGCAGTGGCACGGTCACGCTGGGCATCCACATCGCGGCACCCGGTCTCGCGGTGCTGCCCGACAGCCCCATCGACCAGGTGGCGCGCAACCGCCTGTCCACGGTCTACATGCCGGGCCACAAGATCACCATGCTGCCCGACGAGGTGGTGCAGACCTACACGCTGATGGCCGGGCGGAACTGTCCCGCCGTGTCGCTCTACGTCAGCTTCGACGAGGCCACGCTGGAGCCCAAGGACAGCCACACCGTGCTGGAGCGGGTGCCGATCGTGCACAACCTGCGCCACGACCAACTGGACACGGTGATCACCGAAGACTGGTTGGCCGGCAAGGCGCCGGCCAGTACAGCGATCACCGAGGCCCATATTGAAGCGCTGCAGCCGCAACTGGCCTTCATCTTCCGCCTGGCGTGCCACCTCAAGGCGCAGCGCGAAGTGGTGCGCGGCAAACCGGAAAACTTCAACCGGCCCGACTACACCTTCAAACTCGAAGGCGTGACGGGCAGCGAGCCCGCAGGCGACGAAACCGTGGTGATCGGCACACGACAGCGCGGCGCGCCACTCGACCTGATGGTGGCCGAAGCCATGATCCTGGCCAACAGCACCTGGGGCAACTGGCTCGCCGACTGCGGTGTGCCCGGCATCTACCGCAGCCAGGCCAGCCTGGCGCCTGGCGTGAAGGTGCGCATGGGCACCAAGGCGCAGCCGCACGCGGGCATTGGTGTGAAGAGTTACGCCTGGAGCACCTCGCCCCTGCGCCGTTACGTGGACATGGTCAACCAGTGGCAGATCATCGCCTGCGCGCGCCACGGCAAGACCGCTGCGCTCGCCGCGCCGTTCAAGCCCAAAGACGCCAACCTGTTCGCCATCATCAGCAGCTTCGACGCCGCCTACACCGCCTACAACGGTTTCCAGAACGGCATGGAACGTTACTGGACGCTCAAGCACCTGCAGCAGGCCGGCATCTCCGAACTCACCGCCACGCTGTTCAAGGACAACCTGGTGCGCGCCGACGCCCTGCCCCTGGTGCTGCCGGTGCTGGGTGCCGAGGGCCTGCCGCGCGGTGCGCATGTGCGCGTGCGGCTGGGCGACATCGATCACATCACGCTGGACGTGTCCGGCACGGTGGTCGAGCGGCTCGACTTGCCGGTCGACAATGTGGATGACAGCAGCGAATCCGAGGACGGCGAAGACGACGAACTGGCCGCGCCGCTGGCGCTGGCCATCGACGTCGACGAAACGCAGGTCGATGGTCCGGAAACTGGCACCGAAACCCCCGCCGAGGCGCCCGGGATATGAACCACCAGCACGGATAATGCTCGCGTGAAACCGGTCCTGGCCTTTCTCAAACAACTGAGCACCCTGCAACTCGCTCTGGGAATCTCGGTCGCCGTGCACGCCGCGCTGCTGACGGTCCGCTTTGTCGACCCAGAGGGTTTCAACCGGGTGTTTCAGGACACGCCGCTGGAAGTCATTCTGGTCAACGCCAAGAGCGACGAGAAGCCCGAAAAGGCCAAGGCCATTGCGCAAGCCTCGCTGGCCGGTGGCGGCGAGAGGGAAAAAGGGCGGGCCACCTCGCCCCTGCCGCCCAACCCCACGGCCCGCATCGGCGACTCGCCCGAAGAAGACGAGCGCATGATCGAAGCGCTCAAAGAGCGGCAAAAACAGATCCTGACCCAGGTGCGCAAGCAACTGGCCAACATGCCACCGCCAGACCTGCAGGCCGTCAACACCAGCCAGGAAACCATTGAGCACGAGCGCAAGCGCCGGGCGCTGGTGAAGGTGCTGGCCGAGATCGAAAAGCGCATCAACCAAGAAAACGAGCGCCCGCGCAAGCGCTACGTCAGCCCGGCCACGCGCGAAGAGGTCTACGCGATCTACTACGACGAACTGCGCCGCAAGATCGAAGACCGGGGGACCACCAACTTCCCCGAAGCCGCGGGTCGCAAGCTCTATGGCGAGCTCACCATGGTCATCACGGTGAACCACACCGGTACCGTGCTGGGCACCGAGGTGGTGCAGACCTCCGGCAACACCACGCTGGACCGGCGTGCCCAGGCGATCGTGCGCGGCCTCGGCTTTGGTCGCTTCAACGAAGCCATGCGCCAGCGGGCCGACCAGATCGTGGTGGTGTCGCGTTTCCGTTTCACGCGCGACGCCACTTTGCAAACCCAGATGTCCAGCCAGTGATGAAATCGATCGGTCGCTGGCTGTTGTGGGTGGTGCTGGCCGGATTGGCGCTGCAGCTGTTTTTTGTCTTGCGTGTCGCGCTGATGGTGGTGATCGATCCGCAAAGCACTGCCTTCATGCGCTCGGAGGCCTGGCGTGTCGCGGGCCAGAGCCTCAGGTCCGACAAGGACTGGCGCTGGTCAGCACAATGGGTGGACTATGACCAGATCAGCCCGCACCTCAAACGGGCCGTGATGGCGTCCGAGGACGCAGGCTTTGCGGAACATGACGGCGTGGACTGGAGCGCGATCGAAGCGGCCTGGGTCAAGAACGAAAAACGCCTGGAGCAGGTCGAGAAACGGACCGCGCAGCTCGAACGCAAGCTCGCCAAAAAGCCCGAAGCGGCCGAAGCCGCCATCAAGGCCATCAAGCCGCCCAAGGTCATCGGTGGCTCCACCATCACCCAGCAACTGGCCAAGAACCTGCTGCTCTCGGGTGAACGCAACCTGCTGCGCAAGGGCCAGGAGCTGGTGCTCGCGCTCACGCTGGACGCGCTGCTCAGCAAGCAGCGCATTCTTGAGATCTACCTCAACAGCGTGGAGTGGGGAGAAGGCGTCTTCGGCGCCGAAGCCGCGGCCCAGCGCTATTTCAAGAAGCCCGCCGCCAAATTGAGCGCCTACGAAGCGGCCCGACTGGCCGTGATGCTGCCCAGCCCCAAGTTCTTCGAAACCCGGCAGGGTTCGGCCTACCTCGCCCGCCGCACGAGCACCATCGTGGCGCGCATGGGCGCTGTGCAGGCGCCGTGAGGACACGCTCGTGAACTGGCGTGCCCAGGCCGTGAGCACCTTCCTGCTCGGCCTGGTGCGCCTGCTCACCGGCGCCCAGGCCCGCTGGTACGGTTGCCCGCCCAAGGCGGAGCAGCGCATCTATTTCGCCAACCACCAGAGCCACGCCGACCTGGTGCTGATCTGGGCGGCTCTGCCCCAGGAACTTCGCAGCATCACCCGCCCGATCGCCGCGCGCGACTACTGGACGGCATCGAAATTCAAGCGCTGGATCACCACCGAGGTGTTCAACGCGGTCTATGTCGAGCGCGAAAAGAAGGGTGACGAGGACCCGTTGCAACCCCTCGTCGATGCCCTGGAGAGCGGTGACTCGCTGATCCTCTTTCCCGAAGGCACGCGCGGCCATGCGGAAGATCCGCAAGCCTTCAAGTCCGGGATCTACAACCTGGCCCGGCGCTTTCCCCAGGTGGTGCTGGTACCCGCGTGGATCCACAACGTGCAGCGGGTGATGCCCAAGGGCGAGGTGATCCCGGTGCCGGTGCTGTGCTCGGTGACGTTCGGTGAGCCGATGGCCCTGGGGGCGGATGAAGCCCGTGCCGATTTCCTGAACCGCGCACGCGCTGCCGTCATGGCCCTGCGGGAGGTCTGATGGGTTCCTTCTTGCGCAGCCTTACCCCCGAACAGCAGGTCAGCCTGATGTTTGTGCTGCTGTTCGGCCTGCTGCTGATCGCCAGCGGCTTGGGCGTGCTGCTCTCGCTGCGCGAACGCCAGCACGCCGACGACCACACCGGCGATCGCGCCCGACGACTGCACGACTACCAGGCCCTGCTGCGCAACTCGTGGCTGATGACGCTGGTGTTCTGGGTCGGCTGGGCCGCGGGCGAAAGCGTGGCCATCGTGCTGTTCGGTCTGGTCTCGTTTTTCATCCTGCGCGAGTTCATCAGCCTTTCGCCCACCCGGCGCGGTGACCACCGCAGCCTCGTGCTGGCGTTTTTCATCGTGCTGCCGCTGCAATACGCCCTGGTCTGGAACCAGCACTTCAACCTCTTCACGGTGTTCATCCCGGTCTATGTGTTCCTCGCCATCCCCGTGGTGAGTGCGCTGGGCAACGACCCGCAACGCTTTCTGGAGCGCAACGCCAAGCTGCAATGGGGCATCATGGTCTGCGTCTACGGCATGAGCCATGTGCCGGCGCTGCTGTGGCTCAACTTCCCGCGCTTTGCCGGCAAGACCGCATTCCTCGTGGTGTTCCTGGTGCTGGTGGTGCAGACCTGCATGCTGGTCCAGCACCTGATGGCACGGCGGCTGCGCGACCCTGTGGCACCGGCGATCAGCGCCAGTTTCCACTGGCGCAGCTGGATGGCGGGCCTGGCCGCCGGTGGCCTGCTGGGCGTCGCCCTGGCCGGATTCACACCCTTCAAGCCTCTGCAGGCCCTGGCCATGGCGCTGGTGGCCTGCATGGCCGGTTCGTTGGGGCACCTGGTCATGAAAGCCATCAAACGCGACCGCGGCGTGACCCACTGGGGTTCGGCCGGCCGCTCGGTCACCGGCGCCAGTGGCCTGCTCGACCGCGTGGACGCCCTGTGTTTTGCCGCTCCGGTGTTTTTCCACTCCGTGCGCTGGACCTTCAACCTCTGAACGCTGAAACGGCACACCACCCATGCGCATCCTCGGCATCGACCCCGGCCTGCAGTGCACCGGTTTTGGCGTCATCGACGCCGAGGGTGCCACGCTGCACTACGTGGCCAGCGGCACCATCCAGACCAGCCCGAAAGACGGCGCCTTGCTGCCCGAGCGGCTGAAGATCCTGTTTGACGGCATCAGCGAGGTGGTCAAGCGCTACCAGCCCGAAACCTCGGTCTGCGAGATCGTGTTTGTCAACGTCAACCCGCAGGCCACGTTGCTGCTGGGCCAGGCCCGCGGCTGCTGCCTCACGGCGCTGGTGGCCAACGGCCTGCCGGTGGCCGAGTACACCGCCCTGCAGCTGAAGAAAGCGGTGGTCGGCTACGGCCGCGCCGACAAGGCGCAGATGCAGGAAATGGTCAAACGCCTGCTGCAGTTGCCCGGCCTGCCCGGCAAGGACGCGGCCGACGCCCTGGGCCTGGCCATCACCCATGCGCAGGTCAGCCGCACGGTGCAGGCCATCAACAAGGTGTCCCCCCTGAAGGCACGTACCCATGCGGCTTACAAAGGCGGCCGGAACTACTGAAAACAGGGGACAGGCCGTCAGCGGCCAGATGGTGCGCGGTTGTTACGAACCGTACATGGACGTAACAACAGTATCTGCGCTCCCCAGAGCATCCCCCATTTGAGGGATGAAAACAACAGCTTCATGGGGGTTTTCCCCCTGAGGGCCCCTTTTGTACAAATTGATAAATATCAATGACAACGGGACCAACCGTTGCAACTGCGCACAGATGACCACGGCCTGGATAGGCACATTAGCGGCCAAGGCTTCGATGCAAACTTCCGTCGGGCCCCGGAGCCCGTTTCTGTCGGGACAGCCCTTGACCCTTCACCCGGATACCTCAAATGGAACTTGAATTTTCACGAATGGCCCTCGTCTACGCCCACCTGATCGCCTGTTGCGCGGCCATCGGGTTGATCCTCATGAGCGACATTGCCATGGTCAAACAGCTCATCTCTGGCGATCCCCACGAACGCATGGACCCGAAACACCTGCAGGATCTGCAGAACACCGTGGCCCTGGCCCTGGTCGCACTCTGGGCCACCGGCGCGGGCATCATCGCGCTGGACACATCGGTCAAAGGCTGGGAGTACTTCGCCAACCCCAAGCTGCAAGCCAAGATCACCGTCGTCTGCTTGCTGACGCTCAATGGCTTCTTGCTGCACCACCGCGTCCTGCCGCTGATGAAGAAGGCCGGCACCCTGCTGAACATGTCGTTCTCGCAGCGCAGCTTTGCAGTGTTCGCGGGTTCGGTGTCGGCGGTGTCGTGGTTCTACGCCGCGTTGCTGGGCGTTGGTCGTCCGCTGAACTGGAAGTTCCCGCTGACCGACATCCTCGCCGCTTACCCGGTGCTGATCGCCGGTGGTTTTGCCACGCTGATGCTGATGGTGGCCTGGGCGCAATACCGCACCAGCGGTGAGTCCCGTTCGTTCGAAGGCACCCGCTTCGTCGGCGCCCACTGAATCCGGCTCAAAACCTGAAAGCCAAAGGCCATCCGTCGGGATGGCCTTTGGCCTTTCAGCACATCAGAGAAGGCGCTCCAGCACCAGCACACCAAAAAAGCCCAGCGCTGCGATGACCGTCCATTTCAGGATCACGATCCCGTACTGGCGAAACCTCGCCTGCCCCGTGCCGATGTAGAAGGCGAACGACACGCCGGCCGCCAGCAGGAGCATGAAGATGGTCCAGCGAAACAGCAGCATGGCTTGTTTTTCGGTGAAGCCTTGGGCGCCGGCTGGCGCTTACCAGGCGGGAGCGAGTTGCGCGAAGCCGGTGGGCGCTTCACGCTCCTGCTCGAAGCTCACGATCTCGTAAGCATCGGGTCGGGCCAGCAGCGCACGCAGCAGCTGGTTGTTCATGGCGTGACCCGAGCGGAAGGCGCTGTAGGCGGCCAGCAGCGGCTTGCCAATGATGTAGAGATCACCGATCGCGTCGAGGATCTTGTGCTTGACGAACTCGTCCTGGTAGCGCAGACCGTCGGCGTTGAGCACCTTCACATCGTCCATGACGATGGCGTTGTCCAGGCCGCCGCCCAGCGCCAGGCCATGGGAACGCATCATCTCCACGTCGCGCGTGAAGCCGAAGGTGCGGGCCCGGGCGATCTCCCTCGCGTAGCGGCCGCTGCCCATGTCGAACTCGACCCGCTGGCCGCTGGAATTCACCGCCGGGTGGTTGAACTCGATCTCGAAGCTCAGCTTGTAGCCGTGGTACGGGTCCAGCCGCGCCCACTTGAGGTTGCTGCCCTCCCCTTCGCGCACCTCCACGGGTTTGGTCACCCGGATGAAGCGCTTGGGCGCCTTCTGCGTCACGATGCCCGCGCTCTGCAGCAGGTAAACGAACGAGGCCGAAGAACCGTCCAGGATCGGCACCTCTTCGGCCGTGATGTCCACATACAGGTTGTCCAGCCCCAGGCCGGCGGCGGCACTCATCAGGTGCTCGATGGTGTGCACCTTGGCGCCGCCCTTGGCGATGGTCGAGGCCAGACGCGTGTCGGACACGGCATCGGCATTCACCGGAATCTCCACCGGCTCGGGCAGGTCCACGCGGCGGAACACGATGCCGGTGTCCGGCGCGGCCGGGCGCAGCGTCAACTCCACCCGCTGGCCACTGTGCAGGCCGACACCCACCGCCTTGGTGAGAGATTTCAGGGTTCTTTGAGCAAGCATCCAGAGATTTTAAGTTTTGCGGTGCCAGAGCGCTTTGAAGAATCGTGATGGCCGTGATAGGTATGACGCTCTCCTCCGACAGGGGCGGTCGTCGGAACCCAGGGGAAACGGCTCCGCGAATGTCCCCCGGGCTGGCTGCGCCAGCCCTCCTCCTTGACTTCGCTGCGCCATTTACCCTGGGTTCCGACGACCTGTTGGC
>JAHIQV010000451.1 GCA_018903185.1 Gammaproteobacteria bacterium
CAATCGCCCCTGATGGCCGCCAACTTCCGCGAAACCATCCAACTGCACTGGGGGCGAGCGCTGGGCAAGCAGGCCCGGTTGTTCGTGGATTTGGTGCGCGAGCAAAAGCCCGACTTGGTTGTGATAACTGTTGTGGAACGATCATTGCCCTCTAATCTCTTTCTGGTTCCTCCCCCGCAGGAATGATCGTCGCTTTCAGTCCGTAACCGGCTGCAGGCTGCGCGCCGCGGCACTGCGCAGCGCGCTGCTCAGCGCATCCAGCACATCCGAACTCAGGTTCCAGCAGTGCCAGTACAGGGCCACCGACAGCCGGTGCCGCGGTGCGAGGTTGACCAGCTCGCCGCTGGCAATGAACTCGCGCACGCTCAGCTCGGGCAACACGCTCACGCCCCAGCCCGCCCGCACCGCGCGCACCTGGCCTTCGCTGGAGGGCACGAAGAGCTGTTTGAGCATGACGCGCGGCAGCTCGAAGGCCTGCTCCACGAAGCCGTGCTGGAGGTGGTCCTTGCGGTTGAAGGCGATGAAGGGCAGTTTGTGGAAATTGTGTGCGTTCAGGCCCTTGGGGCAGTGCGCTGCGGCGTAGGCCGCCTGCGCCACCACCACGTAGTCCATGGTGCCCAGCGCTTCCATCTTGCAGCCGCGCAACGCCTGGCCGAGCGAGGTGACACAGCCCAGCACCTGGCCTTCGCGCAGCCACTCGTGGGTGAACTCCTGGTCGTCGGTGATGATCTCGATCGGCAGGCCGCCCTGGGCCAGCGCGTTGAGCGCGGGCAGGGCCCAGGTGGCGATGCTGTCGGCGTTGATGGCCACCGAGATGCGTTCTTCTTCGCGGCCGTTGCCGGTGGAACTCGGCGCGAGTTCCTTGAGGTCCTTCTCCAGGTCGGCGCGCAACAGCCGCTGCATCTTGGCGTGCTTGAGCATGAGCTGTCCGGCCGGCGTGGGCTTGAGCGGCCGGCTGCGCACGATCAGCACCGTGCCCACCTGGGCTTCCAGCGCGCGCAGGCGCTGCGAGACGGCCGACTGGGTGATGGACAGGCGCTGCGCGGCGCGCTCGAAACCGCCCTCTTCAATGATGGCCGCCAGGCATTCCAGGGCGTCGGGATCGAAAGTGCTCATGGCTTGTTGGAAACAAATAAGCGACCAGACTTCATTAGCTGATCTGATGCCAAAAATTTTAAGTTAATTTCACTTCACTTGCAGGCGGGTTTTTCCCATACTCGCGCCCGGTTGTCTCATTTTTTGCTGGAGCGGATCATGCAAGTCGTCGTACTGGGTGCCGGGATCATCGGGGTGAGCACGGCGTGGCATCTGCTGCAGCGGGGTCACGAGGTCACGCTGGTCGACCGGCAGGCAGACGCCGCGCTGGAGACCAGTTTCGGCAACGCGGCGCAGATTTCGGTCAGCTACTGCGAGCCCTGGGCCAACCGCGAGGCGCCGCTGAAGGCGCTGAAGTGGCTGTTCGACCCGGAAGGCCCGCTCAAATTCCGCCCCCAGCTCGACCCGGCCCAGTGGCTCTGGGGCGCGCAATTCCTGGGCCAGTGCAACGACGCCGCCTTCGAGCGCAACGTCGCGCAACTCGTCGCGCTGGGCAGCTACAGCCACGCGGCACTGAAGGAAGTGGTGGCCAGCACCGGCCTGCAATACAACCGGCTCACCAAAGGCATCGCGCACTACTACACCAGCCAGAAGTCGTTCGACGAAGCGGGCAGCGCGGCCGAACTGATGCGCCGCCACGGCGTGAACCGCAAGGTGGTGAGCAAGGACGAACTGCTGAAGATCGAACCGGCCCTGCGCAGTTTTGCCGACCGCATCGTGGGTGGCACCTACACCGAGAGCGACGAGTCCGGCGACTGCCTGGCCTTCACCCAGAAGCTCGCCCAGCTGTGCCGCGACAAGGGCATGTTGTCCCTGATGGGCCACGACATCCAGCGCATCCGGTCCAGCGGCGGTCAGGTGGCATCGGTCAGCGTGCGCGACCGCGCCACCGGCCAGACGCGGGAGCTCCAGGCTGACGCCTTCGTGGTCGCCGCCGGCTCCTACTCCACCGCGCTGCTGCAGCAGGTGGGTGTGCGCGTGCCGATCTACCCCGGCAAGGGCTACAGCGCCACACTCAAATTGCTCAAGCCGGAAGCCGCGTCGCAGGTCAGCCTGCTGGACGACCAGCTCAAGATCGCGATCTCGCGCCTGGGCGACCAGCTGCGCGTGGCCGGCACCATCGAGCTCGGCGGCTTCGACCTGTCGCTGGACACGCCGCTGGCGCGCACCCGCGCGCAGATGCTGGTGCGCCGCATCGAGCAGGTGTTCCCCGGCGTGGCCGACACCCGCACGCCCGAAGAAGGCGGCGACCCGCAGTTCTGGTGTGGCCTGCGCCCGGCCACGCCGACCAACATCCCGCTGATCGGCCGCACCAAGGTGGGCAAGCTCTGGATCAACGCCGGCCACGGCACCCTGGGCTGGACGCACGGCGCCGGCTCGGGCAAGGCCCTGGCCGAGCTCATCAGCGGCGAGGTACCGGCGATGAACTTCGGCTTCCATGGCCAACCCCTGGCGCCACGCGCCACCTCAGCCGGAAAGAGCCGGCTGCGCCACGCCGCACCACCGCAGCAAGTCTGAGAGGCTTCCCCCAACAGCCGGGAGCGAATGCACTCAGCTGGTGGCTTTCCTGGCCTTCACCGGCACCACCAGCGGGTCCGGCGGCTCGGGCACGATGCGTTCGCTCATCCAGCGCAGCAGGTCGAGCCACATCTGGCGCATCTCGGCGTCCAGCGGCGTGCGAAAAGCACTCGGCAATTCGATGGTGACCACTGGCATGCCCTTGTGCACGCCGCCGAAATTGCCCAGGCTGCCGGGGAAGATGCCGACCTGGTCGAGGTAGAGGCGCCCGAGGCGGGCCGGCGGCACGCTCGGGCCGTCGAAATCCAGCACGCCATAGGGCGCGTGGATGCTGACGATCAGGTCGGGCTGGAAGCGCTCCATCTCGTCGTACAGGTACTGCGACTCGGGTTCGGACAGCGGCCTGGGACCTGGCCAGCGGCGCGGGTCCTTCCTGGTGCGGTCCTCCCAGTAGACCTTGGCATCGCGTCTCCAGTTGGGTGTGGGGAAGTTGCGGTTCAGGTCCACGCCGTTGGCGTTCACGCGCTTGGCCGGACGCACCATCAGACCGTCCGGGTTGAGTGCGGGAATGAAGCGCCAGTGCGCGTTGGAGGGGGTTTGCAGGGCGAGCTGGATCCAGTGCAGGGCCACCGAGGCCGACGACAGTTCGTCACCGTGCATGGCCCCGACCACCAGCACCCGGATGCGGGCTTCGGGTGCGACCACGTCGCGCTGGTACAGGGTGCGCCCCTGGACCGAACGGCCCACCGTGGGTTTGAGCCGGGCCGCCGCGCACACCGGCGCTTTGACGTTGGGCAGGCGCGCCACGAATTCCCGGCAAGGATCGCTGCCCTGGATATCGGCCAGCGGATGGCCGGGGCCACGGGCCTTGCTGGCCGGGCTGGCGCTGGTGGCGTGTGCCGCAGGCCACAGCAGGCTCGCCGCAAAGAGCAGGGGCAGGGTCGGGAGCAGGGCAGGAAATCGGCGCATCACGGCATTCTAGGGACCCGGCCCCCGCGGCGAATGACCGACCGCGTGAGCACCGTGAACGGCGGCACGGCCGCGCGGTGCTCAGGCGTCCTTTTCGCCCGGTTCGTACAACGTCTCGCGGCCCATGCGGTCCAGGATGAGTTCGGCCGTCCACGGCAGCATGAGCGCGCCGCAGCGGCTGTCGCGGTACAGGCGCTCCAGCGGCAGGTGTTTGAGCATGCTCTGGCCGCCGCAGGTGCGGATCGCCAGGCGCGCGATGTCGTTGGCGCCTTCCATCACGCTGTAGTGCGCGGCGTACAGGCGCATCTTCTCGTCCTTGCTCGGGTTGGGCTTGGCCTCGGCGATGGCGCGCGCGAAGAGGCTCTTCATGTTCTCCAGCTGGATGCGCATCTGCGCCACCGCGATCTGTTTGGTGGGGAACTGGCGGCGCTTGATGGGCGGCTCGCCCGGCACCTCGCCGCGCAGGTACTGAACCGTGAAGTCGTAGGCGGCGTTGGCCACGCCCAGGTAGGTGGGCGAAAGCGTGAAGAACATGGCCGGCCAGGTCTGCGCGCCTTTGAAGTAGATGCCGCGCGGCATCAGCTGCTCGGCGTCGCTCACGAACACGTCCTTGAACGCGAGGTTGCGGCTCACCGTGCCACGCATGCCCAGCGGGTCCCAGTCACCGCTGATGCTGAAGCCTTCGGACGTGGCGGGCACGCTGATGTAGAGCGTGTCGCGCGCGTCGGGGTGCTGGTCGCCCTTGTCTTCGGTGCAGAGCACGCCGTAGTAGTCGGCCGCGCCGGAGAGGCTGGCCCAGATCTTCCGGCCGTTGATGAGCCAGCCGCCGTCGACCTTCTTCGCCGTGGTGCC
>JAHIQV010000452.1 GCA_018903185.1 Gammaproteobacteria bacterium
CGGCGATGGCAACGCCGCAGTCGATGCACAGGCCGTAGCTGCCGTCGGCGATGCGTTTGAGGGCCTCATCAATCGCCACCAGCTCGGCGGACTCGCGCTCTTCCAGTGCAAAGGCCAGGTCGCGCTCGGTCTCGGCAGTGGCCCTGTCATCGCTCGCGGACTCGCGCGCTTCGGCTGCCGATTCGGCACGGCCGACCTTACCGCCCCGCTGGGCGCGCAACTGGGCCAGCACCTCGGTGCGCATCTGCTGCAGTTGGCTGGCATAGGTGTCGGAAATGTTCTGGCTCATGCTGACTCCTCTGGATTTTTGAGAGGGGGTTTCCGGAAGAATCTCCCAACCCCACGGACCCATCTTGCGCCTGCTCGCCGGGACGGGTGTTGACACACGTCAAGCGACCTTGGCCGCAAGAGGGCGAGCCGGGCAATCCCCCGGGTAAACACGGCGCAATCGATGGCGGTTTGGTGGGGCAAACGGAGCAGAATCGACGGGACCCTGGCCCGGATTTTGGGCGGGCACGCCCGATTTCAACGGAGAGACCCATGAACACTGTCGACTACAGCCGCTACCAGACGCTCGCCATTGCCCGCCGTGGCCCTCCCGTGGACGGCGTGCCCTCGGTGCTTGACATCCAGATGCGCGCCGACGGACCTGGCGGCAATGGCAAGCTGCCCACCGCCGGCCACGAAGGCCACTGGGAACTGAGCGAGATCTGGCGCGACGTGGGGCGCGACGACAGCGTGCGCTGCGCCGTGCTGCGCGGCAGCGGCCTGGGTTTTTCGGGCGGCGGTGATCTGGCGCTGGTGCAGGACATGGCGACCGACTTCGATGTGCGCACGCGCGTCTGGAAAGAAGCGCGCGACCTGGTCTACAACGTCATCAACTGCGACAAGCCCATCGTCTCCGCCATGCACGGCCCGGCCGTGGGCGCGGGCCTGGTCGCCGGCCTGCTGGCAGACATTTCCATCGCCGCGAAGTCCGCGAAGATCGTCGATGGCCACACCCGTCTGGGGGTGGCGGCGGGCGACCACGCGGCCATCGTCTGGCCGCTGCTCTGCGGGCTGGCCAAGGCCAAGTACTACCTGATGCTGTGCGAGCCCATCAGCGGCGAAGAGGCCGAGCGCATCGGTCTGGTGTCGCTCGCGGTGGACGACGACGCGTTGCTCGACAAGGCCTACGAGGTGGCCGACCGGCTGGCCTCGGGCAGCCAGACCGCGATCCGCTGGACCAAGTACGCGCTCAACAACTGGCTGCGCCAGGCCGGCCCGGCGTTCGACACCTCGCTGGCCCTCGAATTCATGGGTTTTGCCGGACCCGATGTGCGCGAAGGTGTGGCATCCTTGCGTGAGCGCCGCGCCCCACGCTACGGCGTGGACAGCTGAACCGGCGTGCACGCCACCCAGAGACACCCACAGGAGACTCCCATGAGCGACACATCGGGCAGCGGTTTTGGCAAATTCGTTCCGGGTTTCGAGTTCCTGCAGAACCTCGCGGGGCAGGCCGCCGGTGGTGTGGCGCAGGGCCTCGGCAACAGCCTTCCCCAGATGCCCAACCTGAGCCACTGGGTGGCGCCCACCTTCAACGTGGAAGACCTCGAAAAACGCATCGAGGAGCTCAAGGCGGTGCACTTCTGGCTCGACCAGAACAGCAAGGCGCTCGCCGCCACCATCCAGGCGCTGGAAGTCCAGAAGATGACGCTGGCCACCTTGAAGAACATGAATTTCAGCCTGGGTGACGTCGCCAACGCGCTCAAGATCAAGGCCGCCGACACCGTGGCCAGTTTCACGGGCGGCGCCCCGACAGCGGCCCCGGTGCACACCCAGTTCGCCGGCCTGGAAATACCGCCTCGAACCTATGGCACGCCGACACCGCCAGCGGCTTCTGACGATGACGCCGAGGCGGAAGAGGACGAAGACGAGATCGACGAGGACATCGAAGACGAGGAAGACGAAGAACCCGCGCCGCCGCCGGTGTCCCGGTCGCGCAAGACCCGAACGCAGCCCGTTCCCGCTCAACCGGCCGCGCCCGCCGGCGGCGTGATCGACCCGATGCAATGGTGGGGCGCGCTCTCGCAGCAGTTCCAGCACATCGCCACCAACGCCATGAAGGATGTGGCGAAGCAGGCGACGCTCGACACCACCCGCCAGGTGGCCACCGGCCTGACCGAGCAGGCTGTGAAAACCGCCACCGGCGTGGCCGGCAAGGTCACGCGGGGCCTGACCAAAACCGTGGCGCGCAACGTGGGCACCGCGGCCGGCATGGGCAAGGCCGCTGCGCGCGCCGTCTCCGGCCGCAAGGCGCCCGCCCGGCCCGCCGCAAAAAAAGCCGCACCCAAAGTCGCCGCCAAAAAGGCGCCGACGCGCGCCGCCCGACCGGCCCCC
>JAHIQV010000453.1 GCA_018903185.1 Gammaproteobacteria bacterium
ACATGCTGGCCATGGCCGCGATGCGCGCCACGCTCGCCGAGGTGATGACGCCCGCCGCCTACGCGCACATGCTGTCGCTGGCCGAACGGCTGGCGGACGGTCTGCGCGGCCTCATCGCGCGCCACGGCCTGCCCTGGTGCGTGACCCAGGTCGGCGCACGCACCGAGTTCCAGTTCTGCCCGGCCCCGCCCAGGAGCGGTGGCGAAGCCGAGGGCGTGCTCGACCCCGAGCTGGAGCACCTGATCCACCTCGGCCTGCTCAACCGCGGCGTGATGATCACGCCCTTCCACAACATGATGCTGGTCTGCCCGCAGACCAAGACCACCGATGTCGCGCAACTGATCGGCGCGCTCGACGAGGTGCTGGGCCAGATCACACTGGCATGAAATCCATCCCACCCACCCAGCAGGACCAGACCTACGCGCGCCTGCGCCAGTGGGTCACGGTGGGCCAGTTCCTGCCCGGCGAGCGGCTGAAGATCCACGCCATCGCCGAGCAACTCGGCGTCGGTGTCATGCCCGTGCGCGCCGCGCTGCAGCGTCTCGCGGCCGAAGGCGCCCTGGTCAACGTGCCGCACAGCGGCATGCTGGTGCCCAGACTCTCGCTGGCCGAGTTCGACGACGTGCTGCAGACGCGGTTGCTGCTCGAAGGCGAAGCCGCCGAGCGCGGCGCGCACCGGCTCGATGCCGCCGGCCTGGCCGAGCTGCTGGCCCTGGAGCAGCAGATGCGCGACGCGCTCAAGGTCAATCACGCTAAGGGTTATCTGGACGCCAACGAGCTGTTCCATCTGCGCCTCTACCAGGCGGCCGCCTCGCCCACCCTGCTCTCGCTGATCGAGACTGTCTGGCTCAAGGTCGGGCCGTTGTCCAACAAACTGTTCGAGGTGCCTGCTTCGTTGCGCGTGATCAACGAAGCGCACGGCGACGCGGTGATGGCGTTGCGCCTGAAGGACAGCGCGGGCGTGCGCCGCGCCATCGAGAAGGATCTGTTCGTGGCCGGGCAGTTCCTGCGGCCGTTTTGCGCAGGCTGATCAGCCGCGCAACCAGACCCAGCAGGCCAACAGCCCCATCAACACCGGCTGGTGCAGCAGGTAATAACTGAGGCTCCAGCGTCCGAGCAGCACGAGCCCGCGCTTGGCGCCCGAGGCCGGCGCGTCGTCCGCGCCCAGCCAGTGCGGCCTGTGCGCCAGCGCCCAGCGCCCCGCCGCCACGCCCCACCACATCACCCCCAGCCAGGGCAGCAGCGGCACATAGTCCTCGGTCACGGGCAGGCGGCTGATGAAACCCAGGGCGTTCCAGCCCGGGGCGTTGAGAAATTCCAGCACCGGCATCGCCGCGATCGCCGTCGGCGCGATGAACTTGGCCGCGATGGCCAACGCACCGGCCGGCCAGAGCCAGCCGCCCCACCCTGCCGTGAGCCGTACCACGATCAGCATCACCGCGATGCCGTGCAGCACACCGAAGTAGATGAAGGTGTTGGGGAACATCAGCGCCGAACCGGCCGACACCAGCAGTGCCGCGCCCGCCACCTGCCCCCAGCGTTTCCAGAAGCGCGGCCAGCCCTGGCCCTGTGACAGCGCCACCGCCTGCGACAGCCCGGCGGTGAACAGGAAGCCGCTCACGATGGCGCTGCGCTGCCAGGTCCAGAACGGATCGCGGGCGAAGTTCTCGTGGATCAGCCCGAAGTGGTCCAGGTCGAAACAGAAGTGGTAGGCGGTCATCCACAACATGGCCGCTGCGCGCAGCAGATCGATGCGGTCGAGGCGCCTGGGGAGCATGGGCGGAAAAACCATCGGCGACGCGCTCAGACCGGCTGGCCCTGAACACCCCGGAGCAAAGCCGCCAGTGCGGCAGGCTCGCTGACCATCGGATCGTGTCCGGTCGCCATCTCGATCACCGACCAGCCCGGTTCGCTGCGCACACGCTGGCGCATCACGGCGATCGTCGGCAGCGCGGGCGATGTGCAATCGATGAAGGTCCTCGGCAATGCCGCCACACGCGCGGCGTCGAAGTCCAGCGGCTGCAGGTAGACGGCCAGCGGCTGGGGCCTCTGGCGGCGGTTGACCCAGTCGCGGTCCGCGCCGGTCAGGCCAAACACGCTGGCGTCGGGCGGCGGAAAGCTGATGCCGCCGCTTGGCGCGGCCGCATCGATGCGCGCCTGCCGCGTTTCGGGCGTGTGCTGGCTGCTCCAGCTCTCGCCGGGGTGTGGGGTCACGGCGTCCAGGTACACCAGATGCACGAGCAGACCGGGGCGCTCGCGCTGCAGCCGGTGTGCCACCCCGGTGATGACGATGCCGCCGTAGCTGTGGCCCACGAGCACCACGCGCTGCAGCTCTTCGGCCTCGATCAGTCCGATCACGTCCTGGATGTGGGTGTTGAGGTCGATGCCGGGGCTCATGAGGTGCGCGCGTTCGCCCACGCCGGTGAGCGTGACCGCATGGGCTTCAACGCCGGCAGCCCGCAGCAGGGGCAGGACACGGCGCCAGCACCAGGCGCCGTGCCAGGCGCCATGCACCAGAACGAAAGCGGAGCTTGCGGAGGCAGCAGGTGCATTCATGGTCGTTCTCCAGGACAATATCGGGTTCTATTTCCGCCCGATTCTGCACTGCCTTCTTGTCGATTCATCATGCTGCCGCACCAACTCGAACTGCTCTCCCCCGCCCGCGACGCCGACATCGGCATCGAGGCGGTGAACCACGGGGCCGACGCGGTCTACATCGGCGGGCCGTCGTTCGGCGCGCGCACCAGCGCCGACAACTCGGTGAAAGAGATCGCCCGCCTGGCGAAATACGCGCACCGCTTCGGCAGCCGCATCTTCACGACGATGAACACCATCCTGCGCGACGACGAACTGGAGCCGGCGCGCAAGCTGGCCTGGCAGTTGTACGACGCGGGTGTGGACGCGCTGATCATCCAGGACATGGGCCTGCTGGCCATCGACCTGCCGCCGATCCAGCTGCACGCGAGCACGCAGACCGACATACGCACGCCCGAGAAAGCGCGCTTTCTGCAGGACGTGGGTCTTTCCCAGATCGTGCTGGCACGCGAACTCACGCTGCAGCAGATCGCACACATCCGCGCCGCTACCGACCCGGAGCGCTGCACGCTGGAGTTTTTCATCCACGGCGCCCTCTGCGTGGCCTACAGCGGCCAGTGTTTCATCAGCCACGCCCACACCGGGCGTAGCGCCAACCGCGGTGACTGCTCCCAGGCCTGCCGCCTGCCCTACGAAGTGAAAGACAGCAAGGGCCGCATCGTCGCGCACGACAAACACGTGCTCTCGATGAAAGACAACAACCAGAGCGAGAACCTGCGCGCCCTGATCGACGCCGGTGCGCGCAGCTTCAAGATCGAAGGCCGCTACAAAGACATGGCCTATGTGAAGAACATCACCGCGCACTACCGCGTGCTGTTCGATCAGATCCTGGAGGAGTTCCCCGAGCTGGCGCGCGCGTCCAGCGGCGAGTGCACTTTCAGCTTCCGCCCCGACCCGGACCAGAACTTCAACCGCGAGTTCACCGACTACTTCGTGCAGGGCCGGCAGGAAGACATCGGCGCCTTCGACACGCCCAAGAACCCGGGCCGCCCGATCGGCTATGTGACCCAGGTTGGCCCCAACTTCGTGGAACTCGAGACCGACGACCCGGCCACGGTGATCCACAACGGCGACGGCCTGTGTTACCTGGATCTGCAGAAGGAACTGACCGGCTTGCAGATCAACCGGGCCGAGTCGGCTGGCAAACCGGGCCTCTGGCGCGTGTTCCCCAAAGACGCCCTGGACAGCTTCAAGGACTTGCGAAAAGGCGTGCAGGTCAACCGCAACCGCGACATGGACTGGGTGCGCGGACTGGAGAAAAAGTCGGCCGAGCGGCGCATCGGCGCCTGGCTGAAGCTGGAGGAGACGCCAGAGGGCCTGAGCCTCACCGCCACCGATGAAGACGGTCACAGCGCCACCGCCACCCTGCCCTGCACACTGGAGCCCGCCAAAGACCCGGCCCAGGCCGATACCAAGCTGCGCGAAGGTCTCGCCCGGCTCGGCGAAACCATCTTCCAGCCGATCGATGTGGCGCTGAATCTCTCAGGCCCGCGCTTCGTGCCCGCCTCACTGCTCAACCCGCTGCGCCGCGAAGCCATCGAAGCCCTGGAAGCCGCGCGCGCCGCCGCCTGGACCCGCCTGCCGCGCATGAAACCTGTGGAGCCGCCCGTGGCCTACCCGGAAGACACGCTCACCTACCTGGCCAACGTGTTCAACCACAAGGCGCGTGACTTCTACGCGAAACAT
>JAHIQV010000454.1 GCA_018903185.1 Gammaproteobacteria bacterium
CCGCGGCCAAGGCGCTGGGCGTTTCGCGCAACACGATCTACCGCAAGAAGGACCTGCTCCCACCGGATGTCTTGTGACTTCCAGCGCTGATGACAGTCAGCGCGTTTCCGGCGCGGAGGGTCTTGTGTCAGGGTGCGGTGGAACCGGCTTTGCCGGGCCACTCGCACCGCCCCTCGGGGGTGACGCCGCAGGCGGCGCGGGGGGGTCACTCCTTCCCATCCACACCGGCTCCAGCTCGCGCCAGGCGCGTTGCAGGTTGAAGCCGTGACGTGCTTCGTAGCCGGCCCAGTCGCGGTAGGCCGGTAGCTCGCCCCAGGCGGTTTCCTGGGGCTGGTGGCCCTCGTCCATCGCCAGCAACACGCGGGCTCGCAGCCCCTTCAGATAGCGTTCTGTGGCTCCCAGCGCAGGCGGTGGCGCTTCGGCTGCGGGAGCGCGGGACCATACGGTGCCGATCACCTGCTGCGGCCGCAACGCCTGCAGCCGCGGCAGCGCCGCGAGCCAGCCGTCCAGGCTGCCCTGCGCGAGTTCGGGCACACGGCCGTCGTAGGCCAGGCCACCCGCCCAGAGCACGCGGTGACGGGCGTTCCAGAGCACCAGATCGCCCTCGGTGTGGCCCGGCTCGATGGCCATCACCCGCAGGCTCAGCGCGCCCACTTGCAGCCGCTCGCCCACCGCCAGCACGCGGCTGGGCAGCACGATCTGCGTGCCCGCCAGCGCCTCCGAACCGGCGCGGGTGGTCAGGCTCGCCAGGCAGTCCGGGCAGCGCTGCTGCATGCCGCTGCGCGTGGCGGCGCTGGCCAGGATCTCCAGCTGGCCGGCGTCCAGCAGGTCGGCAAAGGCCGAGTTGGCCATCACGTTTTCGGCGTGTGCGTGGGTGTTCACCAGCCAGCGCACGCGGGCCTTGAAACGGCAGGCGAGCGACGCGCGCACGCGATGACCGTGGCGGTGGCTCGGGCCGGGGTCGATCACCAGCGCCTCACCGTGGCTGACCACCACGCTGGTGGGCAGCACATGGCCAGCGTTGGCGGGTGCCACCTCGCCGTTCTCGGCCGCGGGCCAGACCCAGATGCCCGGCGCCACAGCTTGCCAGGGCACGGCATCGACCGCCTTGCAATCCACCGGTGGGCCGACCGCGAGTGCGGGCACAACAACGCTGCCGAGGCACAGTAGCGCGATCAGCCAGCGGCGCAGCACGGTGCTCATCGCAGGGCCTGCGTGCGTTGCCCGGTACCTGAGCGTTTTCATCCGAGTCGCCTCACCACCGCGCGCAAGGCCGCGAGCATGCCCGGCTCGGCGCCCAGGTGGCCGCTCAGGGGCTCGGTCAGCGTGACCTGCAGTGGCGCCAGGCGCCGGCCCAGCGCGGCCCAGGCGCCGCTGTTGGCGGGCGGGCAGACGGCGTCGCAGGCGCCGTGCACCCAGTCCACCGGCACACCCAGCCGAGCCAGGCCCAGCACGGCGCCATCCAGCGCACCGGGCCGCACAAAGCCGCGGTGCTGCAGGTAGTGCGCCTGGATGCGGAATTTGTGCAGCGCCGCCCGATCCGGCGGCTGCGCGGTGTGGCGGTGTCGGCTGGCCTGTGCCTTCCGTTGCCGGCGCCGCAGCGCGGCCCAGTCGCGCCGGATCGCGGCGGCCTGGGCAGCCGTTGCCTGCGTCACCGCCCGCCGCAGCGCGCGGCGCATGCCGTTGGAGACGCAGGTCGTCTCCAGCAAGGCCCAGCGCCGCGACACGCGCAGGCCTGCAACACCGGGTGTTCCACTTTGAAGCAGTTGTCTCAGCCGGGCCAGCGTCGCGGGCAGCGACACACCCGGCGCGGCGGGCCAGGCGGCCTCGCGGCCGAGGGCTTGTAGCACCCGGCGTGACGGCTGCAACAGCCCGCCCACCTCGCGCCGGCTGAGCGCAAACGCACCGCGCAACACCAGTCGCTGCACCCGCTGCGGGTGTGCTCGTGCATAGGCCAGCGCCACCACGGTGCCCCACGAACCCGCCAGCAGCGACCAGCGTTGAATGCCCAGATGTTGCCGCAACAACTCCATGTCGGCCACCAGCGCGTGGGTGGTGCTGGCCGCGGTTTTCCCTCTGGGGCGGCTCGCTCCGCAGCCGCGCTGGTCGGGCGCGATCGCCCACTGGCGCGACAGGTCCAGCGGCGCGAGCATGCCCGGCTGGCAACTGCTGCCGGGGCCACCGTGCACCAGCAGCCAGGGCTCGCCATCTGGGTTGCCCACGGTGCGAAATGCCATGCGGTGTCCGCGTCCAACAGACAGGTAGGCCGGCGACGGCCAGGCGCTGCGCCGACGCGCGGAAAGCGCCGCCTCAGGGGTATCCCTAGGTTGGTCTTTCGTGGCATCGATATTGCTGTTCATGGGGTGCAACTTGAGGTGCAGTGGTGCTGACAAGTTAGCAGACATGTTTCATGCCAACCCACCTACCGGAGACAGACTATGCAATGGACCACCCCCGCTTTCACCGACCTGCGTTTCGGTTTTGAGATCACGATGTACATCGCCAACCGCTGAAACGCGGCGGGCTTTGACCTGAAAGCGCACGGCCCCACCCCCGTGCGCTTTTTTCTTCACCCTACCCCCTAAGTACAACAGGCTCGACCATGCGCATCCGGGTTCTCGGCTCATCGGCCGGCGGAGGCTTCCCGCAATGGAACTGCAACTGCCCCAACTGCGACGGCTTTCGCCGTGGCACGCTCAAGGCGCATGCGCGCACACAGTCGTCCATCGCCATCAGCGCCGACGGCAGCGACTGGCTGCTGGTCAACGCCTCGCCCGACATCCTGACCCAGATCCGGGAAGCGCCCGAGCTGCAGCCGGCCCGCGCCATCCGCGACAGCGGCATCGCCGCTGTGCTGCTGATGGACGCGCAGATCGACCACGTCACCGGCCTGCTGATGCTGCGCGAACGCCAGACACCGCTGCCCCTGCTCGCCACGCCCGAGGTGTTCTCCGACATCTCCAGCGGCTTCCCGATCACCGGCATCCTGTCGCACTACTGCGGCGTGCAACGCCAGGAGCTGCCCATCGACGGCAGCACGGTGAACGTGCCCGGCCTGCCAGGTCTGCAGGTGCAGACCGTGTCGCTCTCGTCCAAGCCGCCGCCGTATTCACCGTTCCGCGGCAACCCGCGCCCCGGTGACAACATCGGCTTGCTCATCACCAACCCCGCAACCCAGCAGCGCGCGTTCTACGCGCCGGGCCTGGCGGAGGTCACGCCCGCGCTGATCGAGCTCATGAGCGGCTGCGCCGTGGTGCTGATCGACGGCACCTTCTGGACCCACGACGAAATGCAGCGCCTGGGCCTCTCGGCCAAAGCCGCGCTCGACATGGGCCACCTGCCGCAGAGCGGCCCGGGCGGCATGATCGAACAGCTCGACCGCCTGCCCGCCGGCACCCGCAAGATCCTCATCCACATCAACAACACCAACCCCATGCTGGTGGAAGACTCCGACGAACGCGCCGAACTCACCGCGCACGGCATCGAGGTGGCTTTTGACGGCATGGACATCACGTTCTGAAGAGCCAGTCCATGGAAATCGCCCAAGCCATCCGCAATCACAGCCACCTGCCCGCCTGGAGCCCTGATGCGTTCGAGGCCCAGCTGCGCGACAAAGGCCGCAGCTACCACATCCACCACCCCTTCAACGTGCGCATGAACGCGGGCGGCTGCACGCCCGACGAGATCCGCTGCTGGGTGGCCAACCGCTTTTATTACCAGATCTGCATCCCGCGCAAGGACGCCGCCATCCTTGCCAACATGCCCGACCGCGCGCACCGCCGGCTGTGGATCGAACGCATCCTGGACCACGACGGCCACGGCGACTACGAGGGCTCGGCCGCGGGCGGCATCGAAGCCTGGACACGGCTGGGCGAAGCGGTCGGCATCTCGCGCGAAGACCTGTGGTCTTTGCAGGGCGTTGCGCCCGCGGTGCGCTTCGCCTGCGATGCGTACGTGAACTTCGCGGCCAAGGCGCCGTGGCAGGAAGCCGTGTGCTCCTCGCTCACCGAAATGTTTGCGCCGCAGATCCACAAGGACCGCCTCGCCACCTGGCCCACGCACTACCCCTGGATCGAGGCCAGCGGCCTGGCCTATTTCCGCAGCCGCATCCCGCTCGCCACCCGCGACGTGGAACACGGCCTGCAGGTCACGCTGTCGCACTTCAATACCCGTGAAGCGCAGCACCGCGCACTCGACATCCTGCAGTTCAAGCTGGACATTCTGTGGACCATGCTGGATGCGATTGAAAAGGCATGTCAATGACAGCCACCCTGCCCGAGCGCCCCAAGCTCTCGCGCCGCTTCCGCCTGCAATACGAAGAAGCGCAGAGCCGCTGGGTGCTGCTGTATCCCGAGGGCATGGTGCAGCTCAACCCTTCTGCGGCTGAGATCCTGCAACGATGCGACGGCGAGCGCACCTTGCAAGGGATCGTTTCCGAACTGGAGACCGCCTTCAACGCTCAGGGCCTGGAACCCGAAGTCCGCAACTTGCTCGAAGAAGGACAACGCCGTGGCTGGATCGACTGAACCCACCGGCACCGCACCCGTGATCGGCCAGCCCCTGTGGCTGTTGGCCGAGCTCACCTACCAGTGCCCGCTGCACTGCGTGTTTTGCTACAACCCCACGCAGCACGCGCGCATCAACGACGAGATGAGCACCGCGCAGTGGGTGGATGTGATGACCCAGGCGCGCAAGCTCGGCGCGGTGCAGCTGGGCTTTTCGGGTGGCGAGCCGCTGCTGCGCGACGACCTGGAAGAACTGGTGCAGGAAGCCCACCGCCTGGGCTACTACACCAACCTCATCACCTCCGGCGTGGGCCTCACGCCGACTCGCGCGCAGAAGCTGAAAGACGCCGGGCTCGACCACGTTCAACTCTCGTTCCAGGACTCCACCAAAGAGATGAACGATTTTCTGAGCCACACCAAGACCTTCGAGCTCAAGCAGCGCGTGGCCAGGCTCATCAAGCAGCACGACTGGCCGATGGTGATGAACTGCGTGCTGCACCGGCACAACCTGCCGCACGTGGAAAAGATCATCGAAATGGCCGTGGCGCTCGAAGCCGAGTACCTGGAGCTCGCCAACACGCAGTACTACGGCTGGGCCTGGGTCAACCGCGACCACCTCATGCCCACGCGCGAAGAGCTCGTGGAGGCCGAGGCCGTCGTCACCCGCTTCCGCGCCGAGCAGGAAGGCAAGACCGGCCCCAGGACCCGCGTGCTGTTCGTGGTGCCCGACTACTTTGAAGAGCGTCCCAAGGCCTGCATGAACGGCTGGGGTTCGGTGTTCCTCTCCATCGCGCCCGACGGCCTGGCCATGCCCTGCCACAACGCGCGCGACCTGCCGGGCCTGCAACTGCCCAACGTGAAAGACACGTCCATCGCCGAGATCTGGCAACGCAGCAACGCCTTCAACGCCTTCCGTGGCGACAGCTGGATGAAAGCCCCCTGCCGAACCTGCGACGAGCGCCACAAGGACTTTGGCGGCTGCCGCTGCCAGGCTTTCCTGATCACCGGCGACGCCACCGAGGCAGACCCGGTGTGCAGCAAATCGCCGCACCACGAGAAAGTGGTGCAGCTGGTAAAGCAGGCGCCCACGCGACGCAGCATCCCGATCGTGTTCCGCAGTGACGCCGAATCCCGGTTGTTGCACGCCGAACCCAACGCATGAACCCACCCACACCCGCAAGCGCCCCGCACCACCGCATGCTCGGTGCAGCGTTGGCGAGCCGCATTCCGGGCGCGCGCCACAGTCCGCTCGCGCTGGAACGCATGGAGCACGGTCTGTTCCTGCTCTGGCTGGCCTACATGGGCCTGCTGGTGTTTGGCGCCCTGCTGCTGTGGCAGGCCGGCGCCTGGCACCGACTGATCGACGCCGACCCGACCGGGCTCACCGTGACCATCGTGCTGCTGTTCACCGGTTGCTCGATCTGGGCAGGCAAGCGCGCCTGGGTGCTGGGCCAGCAGCGCCAGCGGCTCGACGCGCGGCTCGCTGCCTCCAGCCTCAGAGAGCCCACCGGCTGGAGCGCCGAATACCACCAGGGCTGCGCACTGCCCGGCGCCGACCACTCCATCTGGCTGCAGGTGCTGGGCGAGCGCGCCCACGGTCCGCACGAAATGGCCTGGTGGCTCAACGGCATCCAGCTCAAGCTGGGCCTGCTGGGCAAGGTGATCGGTTTTTCCATCCTCGCGCTGCAGCTCGGGCAGATGGACAGCTTCGACGCCAGCCAGTCGTCGCAGTTGCTCAAGAACCTGACCGGTGGCCTCGGCATCGCGCTGCTCACCACCGTCACTGGCCTCACCTGCAACATCCTGCTCGGCCTGCAGCTCATGCGCCTCGACCGCTTTGCCGATGCACTGGTGGCCGACACCCTGGCCGCCGGCCTCGCGCCGCCCGCCACCCCACCGCAGGAGCCGCCCCATGGCGATCGGCCGCGCGGTCCGTGACACCGAGACCGATCCGTTCTACGACATGTTGTTCAACATGTTGATCGCCTTCGTCTTCCTGTTCGTCATCGCCATCCTCTCGTTCAACCCCAAGGCCCGCAAGGCCGGCGACGTGCCGGCCAAGGCCGAGTTCATCGTCACCGTGTCCTGGCCCGACAACAACCCCAACGACGTCGACGCCTGGGTGCTGGAGCCTGGCGGCAAGACGCTGTGGTTCCGCCAGCGCGACGCCGGCATGCTGCACCTGGACCGCGACGACCGCGGCGCCAAGAACAACAGCGTCATCGTCAACGGCCGTGAGATCACCAGCCCGATCCGCCAGGAGATCGTCACCCTGCGCGGCCTGGTGCCGGGCGAATACGTGGTGAACGCGCACTACTACGAGAGCAAGGACAAGCTGCCGGTGGACGTGTCGGTTGCGGTGGTGAAGGTCAACCCGCAGGCCGAGATCGTCTACACCGGCACGCAGCAAATCCCCGCCAAAGGCGACGAGCGCACCCTGGTGCGCTTCAGCATCGACGAAAGCGGCACCGTCATCGACCTCAACACCCGACCGCTCACCATCGTGCAACGCTCCGGCCTCTGACCCCCCACAAGAACAACCATGATCCCTGCCGTCTCCTCCCAGTTGCTGCTGCTCGTGCTGGTGTACGCGCTGCTGGCGTTCCTGCTGCTCTGCCTGTGCCTGGCCACGCGCTGGCCCTGGGCCGTGAAGGGCGCGATGGTGCTGCTGGTGAGCGGCTTCTATGTGTTTGGCCACCACACGCTGCAAGGCATTGCGGGCTGGCCGAGCGACGACGCCCTGCCCAAGCGTTTCATGTTGCTCTCGGCCGTTTTCGACGAACCCAGCCCCGGTCGCGGCCACAAGGGCGCCATCTACATCTGGGTCAACCCCATGAAAGACAACGCGCCGCTGGAGATGCCGCGCGTGTTTCGCCTGCCGTACGAAAAAGACCTGCACCGCATCCTGGGCGACGGCATCAAGAAAGCACGCGAAGGCAACACCCAGATGGGCAGCACCGAACCCAAGCGCGGCCAGGGCGGCCTGGCCTGGCTGCTGCCCGCGAGCAACGACAAGGTGGAAATCAAGTTGACGGACCTGCCGCGCGCGCAGCTGCCGGAGAAATGATGAGCCCCCCCTGCGCCGCTTCGCGTCTTCCCCCCCACGGGGGGGACCCCACCAGTGGCCTGGCAAAGCCAGTTCCACGGTGGGTGTTGGGTTGCGCGCACACGTGGCTGGCTTCTGTTGTGATCGCCTTGCTCGCGACCGGGTGTGGCAACCGCAACCAGGGCAATGACTGGTTCCCCCTGCGCGAAGGCGAAACACAGGACTACGCTGTGCAATACGTTGGCGAAGAACCGCGCGAGCCCGAACAATGGACCCTGCGCGTGACCCAACCTGAAACGTTTCAGGACCGGACCGTCGCCGTGCGCCACCACTCCGCTGGCGTGAGCTACTACCTCAAGGTGGACGAGCAAGGCATCCGCCGCATCGCCACCCGCACCGACATCGACAGCGAGCCCACGGCAGACGCCGAGCCGCTGTGGGTGCTGAAGGCGCCCTACCAGGTCGGCACCGAATGGA
>JAHIQV010000455.1 GCA_018903185.1 Gammaproteobacteria bacterium
CCAGCTCGTCGCAGGTCTTGCGCGTGAGCTGGCGCATGCCGTCGCCCTCGGCGCCCAGCACCAGCGCCACAGGAACCTTGAGGTCCACCTGGTACAGCGTCTTCGGTGCGTCGTCGCTGGTGCCGATGATCCAGATGTTGCGCTCCTTCAGTTCGTTCAGGGTGCGCGCGAGGTTGGTCACCATGAAGTACGGCATGGTCTCGGCCGCGCCGCTGGCCACCTTGGCCACAGTGGCGTTGATGCCCGCCGCGTGGTCCTTGGGCGCGATCACCGCGTGGGCTCCCGCACCATCGGCCACGCGCAGGCATGCGCCCAGGTTGTGCGGATCGGTGATGCCATCGAGCACCAGCAGCAGCGGCACGGTGCCGGCGGCCTCCAGGCCTTCAAGCAGTTCATCCAGCGAGTGCACCTGCGGCAGTTCCTGCACGCGAGCGGCCACGCCCTGGTGGCCGTGGCTGCCGGCGAGCTTGGCGATGCGCAGGCTGTCGGCCTCGATCAGACGCACGCCCGATTCTTTGGCGCGCTCCAGAAACTGGCGCATGCGCGCATCGCGACGCGTGGACTCGAAGTAAACCTCGACGACGGATTGGGGCGCGGTTTTCAGGCGCACGCCCACGGCGTGAAAGCCGAAAAGCACTTTGGGGGAAGACATCCTCAGATTATCAACGCCCTCCGGGCGCCCCGCGTCGCCTTCGGCTCGGGTGATCACCTCCAGCGCGCAATGCCTCACCCAGGATGCGGCGGAACTGGCTCCGCCAGGCCGCATCGCATCGCCCCCTTGAGGGGGTCGCGCGCAGCGCGGCGGGGGTGTTCACGTCAAGCCGGTGCTTCCGCGGTCTCCACCACCTGGCCGGCCTCGATCGTGATGCGGCGCTCGCAGCGCTGGGCGATGGCGCGGTCGTGGGTCACGAGCACCAGGGTCGTGCCCTGCTCGCGGTTGAGCTCGAACATCAGCTCCATCACCTTCTCGCCCGTGGCGAAGTCCAGGCTGCCGGTGGGTTCGTCGGCCAGCAACACGGCGGGCTGCACCACGAACGCCCGCGCCAGCGCCACGCGCTGCTGCTCACCGCCCGAAAGCACCTTGGGGTAGTGGCCCAGCCGTTCGCCCAGGCCCACACGCTGCAGCATGCGCGTGGCGGTGGCGCGCGCATCGCGCCGGCCCGCCAGCTCCAGCGGCAGCATCACGTTTTCCAGCGCGTTCAGGTTGCCCAGCAGCTGAAAACTCTGGAACACGAAGCCGACCTTTTCCGCGCGCAAGGCGGCACGCTGGTCCTCGTTGATCACAAACAGGTCCACGCCGTCAACCAGCACGGTGCCGCTGGTGGGGGTGTCCAGTCCGGCCACGATCGACAGCAGGGTGCTTTTGCCCGAGCCCGAGGCCCCCACGATGGCCGCAGTCTCCCCTTTGTTCAGGGAGAAATCGATATCGCGCAAAATGGTCAGGGTGCCCGTGGAGTCGGTCACCGACTTGAACACATGCTGCACAGCAATCATCACATCCGACATGGAAAGGCCTTCCGGTTGAAACGACGTCACTTTAACGCCCTGCTCGTCGGGGCCGCCTGCCTGGGGTCTATCGGTGCGGCGATGGCACAGACCGCCTCGGCGGCCACAGTGCCCACGGTGCTGGTGGTGGGCGACTCCCTGACCGCCGAATACGGCCTCCGGCGCGGCAGCGGCTGGGTGGCGCTGCTGCAGCAACGCCTGGACCAGGAAAAGATCCCCGCCCGCATGGTCAACGCCGGCATCAGCGCCGACACCACATCGGGCGGCCGCTCGCGCCTGCCGGCCCTGCTGCGCCAGCACAAGCCCGCCGTGGTGATCATCGAGCTCGGTGGCAACGATGCCCTGCGCGGCATGCCGCTCAGCATGACGCGCGACAACCTGGCCGCCATGGCCCGGCTTTCCCGCGGGGCCGGTGCCCGCGTGCTGCTGGTGGGCATGGAAGTACCGCCCAACTACGGCACCCGGTACACGCAGGAATTCCGCCAGGTGTTCAAGACCGTGGCGCAGGCCGAGAAGATCGGTCTGGTGCCCTTTCTGCTGGCGGGCGTGGCCGATGTGCCCGATGGGACAGCCACGCTGTTCCAGAGCGACCGCATCCACCCGAACGAACTGGCACAACCCACGCTGGCCGGCAACGTGTGGCCCGCGCTGCGCGGGCTGCTGACGAAACGATAATCCGGCATGCCCGTTCACACCCTGCCCGCCAGCGAAGCACTGACCCAGCTCGACCGCTTCGACACCATCATCGACGCCCGCACCGAAGACGAACACGCGCTCGACCACGTGCCCGGCGCCCTCAACTGGCCCACGCTGAACAACGCCGAGCGCATCACCATCGGCACGATGTACAAGCAGGTCAACGCATTCGAGGCCAAGAAGCGTGGTGCGGCCCTCTCCGCGCGCAACATCGCGGCCCACATCGAACGCGACGTGATCGACAAGCCCCGGGACTGGAAACCGCTGCTGTATTGCTGGCGCGGCGGCAACCGCAGCGGTGCCCTGGCCACCATCCTGGGCGCGATCGGCTTTCATGTCACGCTCATTGAAGGTGGCTACAAGGCCTGGCGCGCGGCACTGGTCGAGTCCCTGCCCGGCCTGGCCACCCGACTGCACTACCGCGTGGTCTGTGGCCCCACCGGCAGCGGCAAGACGCGGCTGCTGCAGTCACTCGCCGCCCAGGGTGCTCAGGTGCTCGACCTCGAAGCACTCGCGAACCACCGCAGCTCGGTGCTGGGACACATCCCGGGCGTACCACAACCGAGCCAGAAACGTTTTGACAGCCTGATCTGGGATGCCCTGCGCCACTTCGACCCGGCGCGGCCGGTGTACGTCGAGAGCGAAAGCAAGAAGGTGGGCAATGTGCGCGTGCCCGATGCTCTGATCGACGCCATGCGCGAGAGCCCCTGCATCGACCTGCGGCTGTCGGACGAGGAGCGTGTGGCGCTGCTGCTGGAGGACTACGATTTCTTCGTCCAGGACAGCGCGCATTTCTGCCAGCGGCTGCAAGCGCTGACCGAGTTGCGCGGCAAGGCCGTGGTGGAGGACTGGATCACGCAAGTGCAGACGGGGCAGACACCGGCGGTGGTGCTGGATCTGCTGAAGCTGCACTACGACCCGACCTACGCCCAGTCCATTTCCCGCAACTTCAAACAATACGCCCAGGCACACCCATGCGTGCTGCGCGACCGCTCGAAGATCTCACTCGACAAAGCGGCTGCGTCATTGATGGCGTCCGAAGCTGCCGCGGCGCCGGCCTCGCTGGCCGGATGAGGCAGACCGCCTGAACCGGCGGCTCAGGCACCAAGCCAGAGCACGGCGACACCCAGCGGCAGGTTCAGATCAGCGGCACGCCGGTCTTGGACTGCAGGAACTCGCGCGTCACGTCCGGCGCCAGTTCCACCACTTTCAGGCCTTCGGGCGTCACGTCCATCACGGCCAGGTCGG
This sequence comes from Gammaproteobacteria bacterium, assembly GCA_018903185.1. GTDB lineage: Bacteria > Pseudomonadota > Gammaproteobacteria > Burkholderiales > Burkholderiaceae_C > Hydrogenophaga. Next base: position 3,451 of record JAHIQV010000455.1, read on the forward strand.
TGATGATGCGGTCGACCACGCCGATGCCGGTCAGCGGCAGGGTGCACTGGGGCAGGATCTTCAGGTCTTCGCTGCCGTCCTTCTTCTTGGCGACGTGTTCCATCAGCACGATCACGCGCTTGACGCCGGCCACCAGGTCCATGGCGCCGCCCATGCCCTTGACCATCTTGCCGGGAATCATCCAGTTGGCCAGGTCGCCCTTGTCGGTCACCTGCATGGCGCCCAGGATGGACAGGTTGATCTTGCCGCCGCGGATCATGGCGAAAGACTGGTCGCTGCCGAAGATGGCCGAGCCCTTCATGGTGGTCACGGTCTGCTTGCCGGCGTTGATCAGGTCCGGGTCCACCTCGTCTTCGTAGGGGAACGGGCCGATGCCCAGCATGCCGTTTTCGCTCTGCAGCCACACTTCGACGTGGTCGGGCACGTGGTTGGCCACCAGCGTCGGGATGCCGATGCCGAGGTTCACATAAAAACCGTCCTGCAGTTCCTGCGCCGCACGCGCGGCCATCTGGTCTTGGGTCCAAGGCATGGTGTTCTCCTTATTTGCGGTCGCGGGTGGTGCGCTTCTCGATGCGCTTTTCCGGGGTCGGGTTCAGCACGATGCGGTGCACGTAGATGCCCGGCAGGTGCACGTCGTCGGGGGCGATCTCGCCGGTGGCCACGATGCGCTCCACCTCGACGATGCAGATCTTGCCGGCGGTGGCGGCCGCGGGGTTGAAATTGCGCGCCGTCATGTTGAAGCGCAGGTTGCCGGACATGTCGGCCACATCGGCCTTCACCAGCGACACCTCGGGCACCAGCGAACGCTCCATCACGTAGGTCTCTCCGTCGAATTCGCGCAGCTCCTTGCCTTCGGCCACCAGGGTGCCGACACCGGTCTTGGTGAAGAAAGCCGGAATGCCGGCGCCGCCGGCGCGCAACTTCTCGGCCAGCGTGCCCTGCGGCGTGAATTCGAGTTCGAGTTCGCCGGCCAGGTACTGGCGCTCGAACTCCTTGTTTTCGCCGACGTAGGACGAAATCATCTTCCTGATCTGGCGCGTCTGCAGCAGCTTGCCCAGACCGAAGTCGTCCACGCCGGCGTTGTTGGAGATGGCGGTCAGGTTCTTCACGCCGGAATCGCGCAAGGCGTCGATCAGCGCTTCGGGAATGCCGCAAAGGCCAAAACCGCCCACGGCGATGAGCTGGCCGTCAGCCACCACACCCTTGAGGGCCTCGGCTGCGCTAGGGTAGATCTTGTTCACGTCGGTTGCTCCAGTGGTTGAACAGGGATGAATGCAACGATACTACGTAACAGCATACGTAGTTTGACCTAATGACTAACCCGAACACCGATCTCTCCGGCATCGACTACCGGCTCGCGTTCGACCTGGCGCCAATCGGGCTGGTGCTCTCGCGCCAGCGCACGATTGTGGACTGCAACCAGGCCTTGTGCGAGATGTTTGGCGCCGCGCGCGAGCAGCTGGTGGGCCAGAGTTTTCTGGTGCTCTACCCGAGTGCCGACGAGTACGAGCGCACCGGGGCGCGCATCGCCCCCATCCTCGGGCGCAGCGGCACCTACGCCGACGACCGCGTCATGAAACGCGTGGACGGCCGCTTCAAGGGCGAGACCTTCTGGTGCCACGTCACGGGCCGCGCGCTGCACCTTGAGGCACCCCACGAGGCCGGCATCTGGAGCTTCGAAGACCTGAGCTCACGCCGCGCGGTCAAAGCCGAACTCACCGGGCGCGAACGCGAGGTGGCCGCCTTTCTGATGGGCGGTCTGACCAGCAAGGAAATCGGCAAGACGCTGGGCATCAGCCACCGAACGGTGGAGATCTACCGCGCGCGGCTGATGCGCAAATACCAGGCGCACAGCACACCGGATCTGGTGCACCGACTTCTCGCAGGTTAAGCGCGATCCGGCGCCGGGCAGCCCCAAGCCGGATCAGCCCCCTCGGGGGGCAGCGACCCGCGCAAGCGGTGGAGCGTGGGGGTTGTCAGTTCACTGCGGCTGGTAGCCGCTGTCCTTGATGATCTTTGCCCAGACCTCGCGGTAGGCCACCTCGCGCTTGCCCAACTCGGCACCGCTCATGAAACCCACGGTCAGGCCCATGGCGGTCAGCTTGTCCTTCACATCGGACATGACGATCACTTTCTGCAGGGCCGCAGCGAGTTTGTCCAGCGCAGCTTTGGGTGTGCCCGCCGGTGCGAAGAGGCCGTAGTAAGGCACCTCCTCAAACCCCTTGATGCCGAGCTCGGTGAAGGTCGGCACCTCGGGCAGCGCGGCCTGGCGCTGCGTGCCCATCACCGCCACCACGCGCAGCTTGCCGGCCTTGTGGTTTTCGATGAAGTCGGGCACCGAGCCCACGCCCGCGGGAATGATGTTGCCCAGCATGTCGCCCATCATGGGCGCGCTGCCGCGGTAGGGTGCGGCCACCAGGTCCAGGCCGAACTGCTTGCCGATCACCTGCACGGCGAACTGCGGCGTGGACGCGGGCGCGGGGATGCCCATGGTCGCCTTGCCGCCGCTGCCCTTGACACTGTCGATCCAGGCCTTGAAGTCGCGCGCGGGTGTGCCACCCGACAGCGCCACGGCGTTCACGAAGGTGGCAAACCCGGCCACGGGCACGAAGTCCCTGGCGGGGTCGAAGCCCGGATTTTTCATGGTCAGCGGCAGGATGGACACACTGTGGTCGTGACTCAGGAACACGGTGTGGCCATCGGCCGGCGCGACCTTGAGCGCATGCGCGGCGAGCTGCCCGCCCGCACCGGGCTTGTTGTCCACCAGCACGTTGCCGCCGAGCTCGGTCTGCAGGCGCTCGGCGAGGATGCGGGCAACGGCATCGGAACCACCACCGGCGGGGAAGCCGACAAGGATTCTGGTGGGGATCTGCGCCTGGGCAAGACCGAAACCAGCGACGGCGGACAGGGCCAGCGCGAGGCGGCCGGCACGGGTGATGAAGGAACGGCGGGGCGATGTCATGGGTTCAACTCCTGAAGAAAAAAAACAGTGGTGTTCGGGGTGGCGCAGTCAGGCCTTGGGCGGTTCCACCACCTCGGCCGCGGTGCGGAACGCGTCCACCGAGGTGGGGATGCCGCAGTAGATGGCCGCGTGCAGCAGCACCTCCTGGATTTCCTGCACGGTGGCGCCGTTGTTCAGCGCGCCGCGCACATGGCCTTTGAGTTCGTGCTGCTTGCCCAGCGCGGTCAGCATGGCCACGGTGACCAGGCTGCGGGTCTTGCGGTCCAGGCCTTCGCGTTGCCAGACATCGCCCCAGGCGGCGCGCGAGATGTGGTCCTGGATCGGCTGGGTAAAGGGCGTGGTGCCGGCCAGGGCCCGGTCCACGAACGCATCGCCCATGACCTCGCGGCGGGTGGCCAGGCCCTTGTCGTACTGCTGATCCTGCATGCTGTGCTCCATGTGTCTGTTCAACGTGGGCCCCAAGGATAAACTTTCGGGACAAGCAAAACCCTGACCGGAGACAAACCATGAGCGATGCACGCTACCCCCTGCCCGACCTCAACACCCTGCCCGAGGACCTCAAGGCCAAGATCCTGGAGGTGCAGGAAAAAGCCGGCTTCGTCCCCAACGTCTTCCTCGCGTTGGCGCGCCGCCCGGCCGAATGGCGCGCCTTCTTCGCCTACCACGATGCGCTGATGACGCCTGAGACCGCAGGGCGCGAGAGCGGGCTCACCAAGGGCGACCGCGAGATGATCGTCACCACCACCAGCGCGGCCAACCACTGCCTCTACTGCGTGGTGGCGCACGGCGCGATCCTGCGCATCTACGAGAAAAAGCCGCTGGTGGCCGACCAGGTGGCGGTGAACCACCGCAAGGCCGACATCAGCCCGCGCCAGCGCGCCATGCTCGACTTCGCGATGAAGGTCTGCCTGGCCTCGCATCAGATCGACGACGCCGATTTCGCCGCCCTGCATGCCCATGGTTTCAGCGACGAAGACGCCTGGGACATCGCCGCCATCACCGCCTTCTTCGGCCTGTCCAACCGCATGGCCAGCTTCAGTGGCATGACGCCCAATCCGGAGTTCTACCTGATGGGGCGCGTTCCCAAGGCGAAGTGAACGGCTGTCGGCTGTCGGCTGTCGGCTGTCGGCTGCCAAGAATCAGCCCGGCAGCCGCGGCAGGCCACCCGCGCTTTCGATCAGCGCGCGGGCATGCGCCGACATCGCCACCGACTTCTGCTTCGGAAAATCGACCCACACCACCGTGGCACCACCGTTGGCGTAAACCGTGTCTGGTTCATCGGTGCGCAGCATCTCGTGGTAGGTGTCAAACGAGGTGCGGCCCATGGCGCCCAGGTAGGTGCGCACCAGCACATCGCCCGGAAACTCGAGCTGCCGGATGAAGTTGCAGAAGGCGTTGACGATCACCGGCCCCTCGCCCTTCGGATCGGCCGGCAGGCCCATGCCGAAGAACCAGTCCAGGCGCGCGATCTCCATGTAGCGGAAGTACAGCGTGTTGTTGACGTGGCCCATGGCGTCCATGTCGCCCCAGCGGATGGGAACGACCACGCTGTGCACCAGCTTCTTGTCTTCGGGAAGGTCCAGTTTCATCGGTGTGCCTTGATGGATGCGAGGATGCCCAGCACGAACAGCATGCAGGCCGCCCATTGAATGGCGGCCGGCCACTGCCCGCTCCAGGCAAAGGTGTAGATCAGTCCGAACACGGTTTCGCTCACGATGAGCTGACCCGCCAGGCTCGGACTCAGGCGCCGGCTGGCCATGTTCCACAGCACCGCGGCCACCCAGGCCGATCCGATGCCGGTGACCGAGCACACGGTCACAAAAACCCAGAAGCCGGGTCGGGCCGACATCTCGCCCCAGGCCGATCCCCACAGCGCCCACAACAGCAGCGCACCCACTCCGGCGGCCACGCCCAGCCAGTTGGCCCACTCGGTCGAATTCACTTCCGGGTGACGGCCCAGCCAGGCGGCGTTGAGCAGGCCGAAGGCGGTCCAGCTCGCCATCGCCGCGACGGCGTACAGGATGCCGCGCCACAGGTGTGCGCCACCCGCCTCACCCGCGGCCTCACCCGTGGACTGCATCATGAGCAGCATGCCCAGCGCCGTCAGCAGCAGGCCCGGCACCAGCGCCACCCAGCGCATCGCCTGCGGTTTGCCCAGCACCATGACCCAGAGGGGAATCGTGCCGATGATGAGCACCGGCAGGGCCGCGCCGGCGTCGGCGATGGCCAGCACGAGCAGCAGGTAATAGCCGGTGTACCCCAGCACGCTCAGGACCAGCGCGGCACCGGCCTGCCGCAGCGTCGGCACACGCGGCACCGGCCCGCCCGCTGCGCGGTGCACGTGGCCCAGCAACAGCAGCAAGGCCGAGAACAAGCCGCAGGCCACAAACCGGCCCACGGTGTAGTCCACCGAGGTGAACCCCTCGACGATCAGCGGGGCGACAAAGGTCATGCCCCAGAAGGCCCCCGCGCCCAGCCCCGCCAGGATGCCCGTCACCATGCCGGGCGGCCAGGCCAGCGGCCGTCCGGCGTCAACCGACATCAAGCGTCACACTCCAAAGCCGTCGTCGGCAGCGATCACGGCGCCGTTGATGAAATGGCTCTCGTTGCTCACCAGCATCATCAGCACGGCGTCCAGATCGGACGGTTGACCCACGCGTTTGCGCGGCAACATGTTGATGAGTTTCTGGCCCTGCTCGGTCTGCCAGTGGTGGTGGTTGATTTCGGTGTCGATGTAGCCCGGGCAGATGGCGTTGACGTTGATGCCGAAGCGGCCCCACTCCGCCGCCATCGCCTTGGTCATGTGCACCACCGCGGCCTTGCTCATGCAGTACACGCCGATCTGCGGCAGCACCTTGAGCCCGGCCATCGAGGCGATGTTCACGATGCGTCCGCCCACATAGGTGCCGGGTGCCGCCCCGTTGGCCCGGGCCAGCATGCGTTTGGCCACTTCCTGTGCGACAAAAAACGCGCCCTTGGTGTTGGTGTCGAACACGAAGTCGTAGTCTTCTTCGCTCACCTCCTGCAGGCGCTGCGTGGTGCTCACACCCGAGTTGTTGATCAGGATGTCGATAGCGCCCACTTCGGTTTCGGCGTGTGCGACCGCGGCCTTGATAGAGGCCAGGTCGGTCACGTCGAGCGCGACCACATGCGCATCGCCACCATCGGCTTCGATGTGGGCACGCAGCGCCATCAGGCGGTCGGTGCGGCGGCTGGCCAGCACCACGGCGGCTCCGGCATTGGCCAGTGTCTTGGCGAACTGCTCACCCAGACCGCCCGAAGCGCCGGTGATGAGGGCCACGCGGCCCGAGAGATCCAGGGTGTAAGCCATTTAGAGTTGCTCCTCGAATGAGACCATCGCGAACACGCTCGCGCCAGACGTGACATGGATTGTGGCGCATCGCCCACTAGAATCCGTCTCCATCACGACAATGTCTGCCCCATGTTCCTGACGATGGGCTTGCGCTGTCAGACGAAACATCCACCAGAGACCGCACCCCATGAGCCCAGAAGAAATCCTCAGCACCTACGGCCCACGCGAAGCGATGGAATACGACGTGGTGATCGTCGGCGGCGGCCCCGCCGGCCTGGCCACCGCCATCCGCCTCAAGCAGCTCGCCACCGAGAAAGGCAGCGAGATCAACGTCTGCGTGCTGGAGAAAGGCTCCGAGCCCGGCGCCCACATCCTCTCGGGCGCGGTCATGGACCCGAAAGCCATCACCGAACTGTTCCCGAACTGGAAGGAACTCGGCGCCCCGCTGAACCAGCCCGTGACCGGCGACGACCTGCTGGTGCTGAGCGAAACCGGTGCCCAGCGCACGCCCGACTGGCTGATGCCTCGCAACTTCGACAACCACGGCTGCTACGTCATCAGCCTGGGCGCCGTGACCAAGTGGCTCGGTGAACAGGCCGAAGCGCTGGGCGTGGAGATCTTCCCCGGCTTCAGCGCCGCCGAAGTGCTCTACAACGACGACGGCTCGGTCAAAGGCGTCGCCACCGGCAACCTCGGCGTGGGCAAGGACGGCGAGCCGATGGAGAGCTTCCAGATCGGCATGGAGCTGCACGCCAAATACACCGTGTTCGCCGAAGGTGCGCGTGGCCACCTGGGCAAACAACTCATTGCCAAGTTCAAGCTCGATGAAGGCAAAGACGCCCAGACCTTCGCCATCGGCATCAAGGAACTCTGGGAAGTGCCGGCCGACAAGGCCAAGCCCGGTCTCGTGGTGCACACGGCCGGCTGGCCGCTGAACGACGACGCCTTCGGCGGTGGTTTCCTGTACCACCTCGAAGGCAACAAGGTCACGCTGGGTTATGTGATCGGCCTGGACTACCAGAACCCGTGGATGAGCCCGTTTGAAGAGATGCAGCGCTGGAAGACGCACCCCAGCATCAAGGCGCACATCGAAGGCGGCAAGCGCCTGGGCTACGGTGCGCGTGCACTGAACAACGGCACACCGCAGGCCCTGCCCAAGCTGGTGTTCCCGGGTGGCGCGATGGTCGGCTGCAACGCAGGCTTCCTGAACGCAGCCCGCATCAAGGGCAGCCATGCGGCGATCAAGAGCGGCATGTTGTGCGCCGAGGCCGCGTTCGAAGCGGTGGCCGCAGGCCGCAGCAGCGACGAGCTGACCGCGTTCGAGACCGGCTTCAAGGCCAGCTGGCTGCACGAGGAACTCTGGACCTACCGCAACTTCAAGAACTGGTTCAAGAAGAGCCCGCTCATGGGCAAACTCATGACCGGCGTCGAACACTGGTTCCTGCCCAAGATCGGTGTGTCCAACCCGCCCTGGACGCTGCACAACACCACCAAAGACCACACCAAGCTCAAGCCGGCCAATGAGATGCCGCAGATCACGTACCCGAAGCCGGACGGCGTGATCACCTTCGACCGCCTCTCCAGCGTGTTCGTCAGCAACACCAACCACGAAGAGCAGCAGCCGGCCCACCTGACGCTCAAGGACGCATC
>JAHIQV010000456.1 GCA_018903185.1 Gammaproteobacteria bacterium
ATTTGAAGGCGTTGTCGTCGGGGTTGGTGAGCAGCGCCGAGCTGTTGCCGTCGGACAGTTCGATGCGAACCATTTCCTGTGACATGTTCTGCAGCGCGTCGATCAGGTAGGTGACGTTGAAGCCGATTTCGATGGTGTCGCCACCGTAGTCGATGTCGAGTTCGTCCACGGCCTCTTCCTGCTCGGCGTTGCTCGACGCCACGCGCAGCACGCCGGGCTCGATGTTCAGGCGCACGCCCTTGAACTTCTCGCTCGTCATGATGGCGGTGCGTTGCAGCGAGGCCAGCAGCGGTGCTCGGCCCAGCGTGATGATGTTCTTGTGGTTGCGCGGGATGACGCGGTTGTAGTCGGGGAACTTGCCCTCGACCAGCTTGGTGACGAACTCCATGCCGTCAAAGCTGAACTTGGCCTGGTTGGCGGCGAACTGCATTTCGATCGCGCCTTCCTTGTCGGACAGCAGGCGCTGCAGCTCGATCACCGTCTTGCGCGGCAGGATCACCTCCTGTTTCGGCACTTCCACGTCCAGCGTGGCGCTGGCAAACGCGAGGCGGTGGCCGTCGGTGGCGACCAGGCTGAGCTGCTGGCCCTCGGCCACGAACAGGATGCCGTTGAGGTAGTAGCGGATGTCGTGCACGGCCATGGCGAACGACACCTGGCCGAGCAGGCTTTTCAGCGTCTTCTGCGGCACGGCAAACACCGGGCCGAAGCTGGCCGATTCCTGCACCAGCGGGAAGTCCTCGGGCGGCATGCTCTGCAGCGTAAAGCGGCTCTTGCCGCCTTTCAGGATCAGTTTGCCGGCGCTCGATTCGAGGCTGACCGTCTGGTCGCCGGGCATGGTGCGCAGGATGTCGATCAGCTTGCGCGCACCCAGGGTGGTGGCGAAGTTGCCGTCGTCGCCGTCGAGCTGGGCCGTGGTGCGGATCTGGATCTCCAGGTCGCTGGTGGTCAGCTGCACGGCCGAGCCGGTCTTGCGCACCAGCACGTTGGCCAGGATGGGCAGTGTGTGGCGGCGTTCAACGATGCCCGCGACCGACTGCAGCGCAGCCAACACCTTGTCCTGGGTCGATTTCAAAACGATCATGTCAGACTCTTTCGTCTCTGGTTGCCGGTTGGCGGGTGGGACTTCCCTTGCCCCAAGCAGGGCTTTCTGTCAGCCAAATACCGCCTATTTTCGCCTTTTTGAAGCGCGATTCCTGAAAACACCTGCCCCGTCAGATGCCGGCTGTGCCTGCTGTGGCGAGCGGGTGCGCACGGCCTCACGCCGGTCAGCCCTTGAGCGTCTGTTCCAGCACGTGCAGCTGCTGGTTGAGCTCGGTGTTCTGCTGGCGTTCGGCGCCGATCTTGCGCACCGCGTGCAGCACCGTGGTGTGGTCGCGGCCACCGAACAGCTCGCCGATCTCGGGCAGGCTTTTCTGCGTCAGCTCCTTGGCGATGAACATGGCGATCTGGCGCGGCCGGGCGATGCTGGCCGGGCGCTTCTTGCTGTACATGTCCGCGACCTTGATCTTGTAATAGTCGGCCACGGTCTTCTGGATGTTCTCGACGCTGATCTGCCGGTTCTGGATCGACAGCAGGTCTTTCAGCGCATCGCGCGCCAGCTGGATCGAGATCTCTTTCTGGTTGAAACGCGAATAGGCCAGGATCTTGCGCAACGCGCCTTCGAGTTCGCGCACGTTGGAGCGCACGTTCTTCGCCACAAAAAACGCCACTTCTTCGGGCATGACGGCGTTTTCCACCGCGGCCTTGTTGATCAGGATCGCCACGCGCATTTCCAGCTCGGGCGGCTCGATCGCCACCGTGAGGCCCGAATCGAAACGTGAAACCAGGCGCTCGTGGATGTCCGGCAGGCCCTTGGGATAGGTGTCGCTGGTCAGCACGATGTGCGACTTTTTGGCCAGCAGGGCCTCGAAGGCGTTGAAAAACTCTTCCTGCGTGCGTTCCTTGTTGGCGAGGAACTGCACATCGTCGATCAGCAGCAGGTCCAGCGAGTGGTATTGGGCCTTGAACTCGTCAAAAGTCTTGCGCTGGTAAGCCTTGACCACATCCGAGACAAACTGTTCGGCGTGGATGTAGAGAACTTTGGCCTGAGGATGGTCGGACAGCAGGTGGTTGCCGATCGCGTGCATCAAGTGGGTCTTGCCCAGACCGACGCCGCCGTAGATGAACAGCGGGTTGTAAAGCTGGCCGAGGCTGCCCGCCACGTGCATCGCCGCGGCGCGCGCCATGCGGTTGGCCGAACCTTCCACCAGGGTGGAGAAAGTCAGCGCCGGGTTGAGTCGGGACTTGGGCGCGCGCGGGCTCGTGATCTCTGCGGGTGCCAGATCGGGCAGTTCGGCCAGCACCTGGTCCTGCACCGTCCGGGGCGCAGGCGACGTCCTGCTGGGGCCTTCGCGCGGAGCGAGCGCCAACTCCAGCGTCACCGGTGTGCCCTGGATGGCCTCCAGCAACAAGGCGATACGGGACGCGTACTGGGCCCGGATCCAGTCCAGCTTGAAGCGGTTGGCCACCGACACCACGACCTTGGAGGCATCGGCGGACACGCTGGCCGAGAGCGGCCGGATCCAGGTGTTGAACTGCTGTTCGGGGATTTCTTGCGCGAGTTTGTCGACGCAGGCCAGCCAGAGGGACTGGGCGTCGGTGGATGGGGTGTCTGGGGGGGTGCCCTCGATCATGCTGGGAATGGCGGACGCTGTATTTTTGTGGACAAATGACTCGGGGCAGACCGGCCATTGTAGTGTGGCAGGCGACTTATCCACAAGGCGGTTCTCCCTCTGTGCTGCCCGACCCCGGCACGGGCCTGCTGAAGCAAGGCAGACAGAAAAGCAGCCAAGTGCTTGCCGTGCCTTGAGTTTATTTGCGATAATTGCGGGTTTCCCCGACATTTACTGAGCATCATGAAACGCACTTACCAGCCTTCCAAAGTCCGCCGCGCCCGCACCCACGGCTTTCTCGTCCGCATGAAGACCCGTGGCGGCCGTGCCGTGATCAACGCTCGCCGCGCCAAGGGCCGCAAGCGTCTGGCTCTCTGAGCCTGAACGTGCTCCGCCGGTATTGGCCGGTCCCAGCTTCCGTTGCCGGCTTCCGGTGACCGACAGGGAGGCGCAACGGGCCATGCAGCGCATCCGGTCCCGGCAGCAGTTCCAGGCCGTCATGGCGGGAGCCCCTGTGGCCAAAACCCTCCACTTCGCTTTGCACCGGGCCTCGCTCGTGAGCGAGCATTTGGGCCGCCCCTTGTTTCCTGTGGCCGATGTCTGGCTGGGTGTGCTCCTGCCCAAGCGCTGGGCGCGCCGCGCGGTCACGCGCAATGCGATCCGTCGCCAGATCTACGAAGCCGCCCGCCACGTCGCGACCGGTTTGCCGCAGGCTGCGCTGGTGGTTCGCCTGCGCAGCGAGTTCAGCCGCAAGCTGTTTGTGAGTGCGACCTCTGATGTGCTCAAGCGCGCGGTTCGGGCCGAGCTGGATCAGTTGCTGGGGCGTGTGCTCAGTCCCGCTCCGGTCGAGCCGGCTGGTCCGCTGCCCCGGAAGGAGGCGCCTCATGGTGTCTGACTGGCCGCGCCAGGTACTGGTGGGCCTGGTCAAGGGCTACCGTTTGCTGCTCAGTCCCTGGCTGGGCAGCAGTTGCCGTTTTGAGCCCACCTGTTCCGTCTATGCGATCGGCTCGCTGGAGCGGCACGGTGCACTGGCCGGTGGCTACCTCATGCTCAGGCGCCTGGGTCGCTGCGGACCCTGGTGCGAGGGTGGCCACGATCCCGTGCCCGAAGTGGCGCCCAGCCTGTTTTCCCATCTGCTTTCCCCTTCCTCAGAAAAGAAGAACCCGTCATGAATGACATCCGTCGATCCATCCTGTGGGTGGTTTTTGGTTTCTCGATGGTCCTGATCTGGGACAAGTGGCAGATCCACAACGGCAACGCGCCGACGTTTTTCCCTTCGGCCGCCGTGACCGCGCCCGCCGCTCCGGATGCCCAGCCGGCACCCCGTGCCGACGCGTCCGTTCCCGGCAGCACCGCGGCGGCCACGACGGCTGGTGCTGAAGCGGCTCCGCAGGGCTCGACAGCCCCAGCGCCCGCCGCGGCCCGGCATGAGGTCACGACCGACGTGTTGAAGCTGGTCTTCAACACCGAAGGTGGCTCGCTCATCGGCGCCGATCTGCTCAAGCACGCGAGCACCTCGCTGGGCACACAGCCGTTTGCGCTGCTGGTCCAGAACGACACGCAAACCTACCTCGCCCAGACCGGCCTGATCGGCGGCAGTTTCCCCACCCACAAGACGCCCATGACCGTGGCGCCCGGCCCGACCGCGCTGGCCGACGGCCAGAACGAGCTGCAGGTGCGTTTCGAGTCGGACGAGGTGGGCGGCGTCAAGCTGGTCAAGACCTACACCCTGACCCGCGGCAGCTACGACATCGCCGTGCAGCACGAAGTCCTGAACAACAGCGGCCAGCCGGTGAGCCCGCAGCTCTACGTGCAGCTGGTGCGCGACGGCAACAAGACCAGCAGCGAAACGCCGTTCTACTCCACCTTCACCGGTCCGGCCGTCTACACCGAAGCCCAGAAATACCAGAAGGTCGAATTCGCCGACATCGACAAGAACAAGGCCGACTTTGAAAAGAGCGCCACCAATGGCTATGTGGCCATGGTGCAGCACTACTTTGCGTCGGCCTGGGTGCTGGCTGATGGCATCGCACGCGACAACTTCGCGCGCAAGGTGGACAACAACCTGTACGCGGTCGGCTCCATCACCACCCTGCCGGCCATCGTGCCGGGCCAGCGCAAGGCGGTCGAGGCACGCCTGTTCGTCGGTCCGCAGGAAGAAAAGGTCCTGGAGGTCATCACCCCGGGGCTGGAGCTGGTCAAGGACTATGGCTGGCTGACCATTCTGGCCAAACCGCTGTACTGGCTGCTGGAAAAGATCCACGGCTTCGTGCAGAACTGGGGCTGGGCCATCGTGCTGCTGGTGGTGCTGATCAAGGCGGCCTTCTACTGGCTCAATGCCAGCGCCTACAAGAGCATGGCCAAGATGAAGGCGGTCAACCCGCGCATCATGGAAATGCGCGAACGCCTGAAGAGCAACCCGCAGCAGATGCAGCAGGAAATGATGAAGATCTACCGGGAGGAAAAAGTCAACCCGCTGGGTGGCTGCTTCCCGATCCTGATCCAGATTCCGGTGTTCATTGCGCTCTACTGGGTGCTGCTGTCGTCGGTCGAAATGCGCAACGCGCCCTGGATGGCCTGGATCCACGATCTGTCATCGCCCGATCCGTTCTTCGTGCTGCCCGTCGTGATGGCCGTGACCACCATGATTCAGACCGCGCTCAACCCGCTGCCGCCGGACCCGCTGCAGGCCAAGCTGATGTGGATGATGCCGCTGATGTTCTCGGTGATGTTCTTCTTCTTCCCGGCCGGTCTGGTGCTGTACTGGATCACCAACAACGTGTTGACCATCGCGCAGCAGTCCTTCATCAACAAGCGCATGGGCGTGCCGCTGAAGTTCACGTTGCCGTTTGACCTGTTCAAAGGCAAGCCCGCGGCCAAGTAAGAGCGGGTATTTTCCCAACGAGGGCCGCGCGAGCGGCCTTCGTTGTTTCTGATCCGCAGCCTGCCAGAATCCCCACCATGCTCAGCGCCCAACAAGACCCCATCGTCGCCATCGCCACCGCGCCCGGTCGCGGCGCGGTGGGCATCGTGCGGGTGTCGGGCAAAGGGCTGGCGGCGTTTGTGCAGGCCTTGCTGGGGCGAGCGCTGAAACCCCGCGAAGCCACCTATCTGCCCTTTCCTGACGCTGCAGGCCAGCCCATCGACCATGGCCTGGCGCTGTGGTTTCCGGGGCCACATTCCTACACCGGTGAAGACGTGCTGGAACTCCAGGGCCACGGCGGCCCGGTGGTGTTGCAGCTGCTGCTGGCGCGCTGCCTGCAGGTGGCGCAGACCGCGGTCGATGCGGACAAGGCTTTGCTGCCCGGGCTGCGCCCGGCGCGCGCGGGTGAATTCACCGAGCGCGCGTTCCTCAACGACAAGCTTGACCTGGCCCAGGCCGAGGCGGTGGCCGACCTGATCGATGCCAGCACCGAAGCCGCTGCGCGCAGCGCCAGCCGCTCGCTCGCGGGGGTGTTTTCCGAGCGCATCCACGCACTGCGCGATGCGCTGATCAACCTGCGCATGCTGGTCGAAGCGACACTGGATTTCCCGGAAGAGGAGATCGACTTCCTGAAGAAGGCCGATGCCACGGGCCAGCTGCAGCGTCTGCGCACCGCGCTGGCCGACGTGCAGGCACAGGCCCGGCAGGGAGCCCTGCTGCGGGACGGGCTCACGGTGGTGATCGCCGGGCAGCCCAATGCGGGAAAAAGCTCGCTGCTCAACGCACTGGCCGGCGCCGAGCTGGCGATCGTGACCCCGGTGGCCGGCACCACGCGCGACGTGGTGCAGCAGACGATCCAGATCGACGGGGTGCCGCTGCACGTGATCGACACCGCGGGCCTGCGCGACAGCCCGGACGTGGACGAGGTGGAAAAAATCGGCATCGAACGCGCGTGGGGCCAGATCCACAAGGCCGACGCGGTGTTGTTCCTGCACGATCTCACGCGCAGCGACAGCCTGGTCTACCAGGCCGCCGATGAGGTCATTGCCGCCGCCCTGCCCGGCGGCGTGACCGTGTTGCAGGTGTGGAACAAGCTCGATCAGTGCCCCGACAGCGCCCGTGCGCGGCTGGCGGAACGGGCGGGTGCGGGTGAGCTGGCGATCTCGGCCAAAAGCGGCGATGGACTGGAGGCTCTGCGCCAGCGACTGCTGGACCTGGCCGGGTGGGAGCACGCGGGCGACGGCCTGTTCATGGCGCGCGAACGCCACCTGCAGGCGCTGGCGCGCGTGGGCTCGCACCTCGACGGCGCGCACACGCTGCTGGCCGCGCAAGCCGAACACCTGGACTTGTTGGCCGAAGAATTGCGCCTGGCCCAGCAGGCGCTGGGTGAAATCACCGGCGAGTTCAGTGCCGACGACCTGCTGGGCGAGATTTTTTCGCGTTTTTGCATCGGCAAATAGGCTGCAGCGCACCGTCTGGCGTTTTGTCACCACCGTCTGGAGCGCAAACGTAAGGAGCCGTAAATGCCGATGACCCGGGCTTGCATGCGCGGGCGTCCCACGGTTAACGTCAACCAATGAACGCCAGTCTCCCCGCGCCGATACGTGCCGACATCATGGCCCTGGCCCAAGCGATGAGGCAGAGCAACGCGCTGGACGCTGTGCCGCTGAACCTGACCGAGGTGCAGTGGCAGAGCCTGGCCGACTTCCTGCAACCGATGACCTTGCCGCAGGGACAGGTGCTGATCGAGCAGGGGGTGAAGGACCGAATGGTCTATTTTGTCGAGAGCGGCAGCCTGACAGTGCACTATGAAGATGCGAAGGAGCGTGTGCGCATCGCGTCGGTGGGGCATGGTTCGCTGCTGGGTGAAGGCGCGTTTTTCAGCCATATGCCGCGCAGTGCGACCGTGCAGGCGGGTGCGCCCAGCCGGCTCTGGAGCCTCACACCCTTGCGCTTTCGCGAGCTTTCCATGCGATTTCCGCCGATTGCGCTGGAGTTGACGTTGGCCATGGCCGCGGTCCTGGCTTGCCGCATGTACAACAGGCCCAAACGCGTGGCTGTGACCTGAATCAAGGGGTGCGCGCGCCACTTGCCCGACAATAATTCCGCTCTTATTCTCATACCGCGATGCACCCGGCAACGCATATTTAAACCATGTCTCTATTGCGTTGGCTTCAAGCCAGAAAATCGGATCAGGGTACCAGCGGTGGGCGTGCGAAACCTCGCCGCTCGTTCGGCCAGACCACCTTGCCCCTGATCTCGCCGCGCCGTGGCCGGCGCATTCTGCGTCGGGAACAGCTGTTCTCGGTGGTACGCGAGTCCCTGATCCGCGCTGGGGTGCTGTCGACCAGCTACGAATTCAAGGTGCTCACGCTGGACGCCAACGGCGACGGCTTTCTGGTGCTGATCGATCTGGCCCTGCCCGCCGACATGATGCCCGACGAATACCTGCTGGAGGTCGAGCGCTGGATCCAGAGCAGCGCGCAGAAGCGCCACGCCATGGTGGTACAGGGGGTCTACTGGCGGCGCAAGGCGGTCCACGACCAGCGCGGCATTGCGCTCAAGGCGGCGGTGGCTGCGCAGACGCAGCGCCTGGCCACCTTGGACAACCCCACGGCGATCCCGGTCCCGGTGCTCACGCCATCCGGCGGTCTCGCGCAGCCCGTGGCCCGCGATGAGTTGGATGCGTTTCGCCGTGCGTTGCAGACACCCGCGATCCCGGCGCACCGCCTCGACACCGAGGCGGACGTTCCACCGCCCGAGTCGCACAGCGATTTTTCGGCGTTGAGCGATACACAGTACGGAAAGCTGTAAGGATGAAGCCCCCACACCCCGCCGCTGATCGGGTCGCTGCCCACCGAGAGGGCTGATCCACCTTGGACCCGGCGGCGGATCGCCGTGGCCCCCAAGCTCCCGTGCCTCGGTCGGCACGGACCGGGGCGCCGCTGCGACACGGGTGATTTGCGTCAGTGGCCCGCGAAATCCACCAGCGTGAACAGTGGCAGCCCGCTCTCTCGCAGCCGGGCCGAGCCACCCAGCTCGGGCAGGTCCACGATGGCGGCGCCTTCCATCACCTCGGCGCCGAGCTTCTCCAGCAGCCGCGCCCCGGCCATCATGGTGCCGCCGGTGGCGATGAGATCGTCGATCAGCAGGACCCGGTCGCCGGGTTTGACCGCGTCGGTGTGCAGTTCGACCGTGGCGCTGCCGTACTCCAGCTCGTAGGTTTCTTCCACCGTGGTGAAGGGCAGTTTGCCCTTCTTGCGGATCGGCACGAAGCCCAGGCCCAGTTCGTAGGCCACCACCGATCCGATGATGAAGCCCCGCGCGTCAAGACCGGCCACCACGGTGGGACGCAGCGAGGGCGCCATGTAGCGGTGCACAAAGGAGTCGATCAGCACGCGGAAGACCCGTGGATCCTGCAGCAGGGGTGTGATGTCGCGGAACATCACGCCGGGCGCAGGCCAGTCGGGCACGGTCCGGATGTGGGATTTGAGGAAGTCGGAGCTGTCCATGGTGTGACCCGGGTTGATGGGTGCCGGTGGCTGAGGGTTGAGGGGACTGCAGAAGGGGTCCGGCGCGTCAGCCCGACAGCAGCCGGTCTTCGGCCAGCGCCAGTGCGGGCGCCTTGCCGCTGAGCACCAGGGTGTCGCCGCCTTCGAGCACGGTGCTGTCGTCAAAGGGCACGCCGTGGCCGCTGGACCGGCGCAGGTTGGCGACGCGCACGCCCACGGTTTCAAGTGCCAGGCTGCCGAGCGTCCGGCCCACCGTTCGACCACCCGACGGCAGCGTCACAGTGTTCAGGCGCTCGTGTTCGGCTTCTTCCACGCCATCATCGTCGGCGCCGTGGAAGTAACCCTTGAGCAGGTTGTAGCGTGCGTCGCGCTGGTCCTGCACGACACGGATCACGCGCCGCATCGGCACACCCACCAGCGCCAGCGCGTGGCTGGCCAGCATCAGGCTGGCCTCGATGGCTTCAGGCACCACCTCGGTGGCGCCAGCGCTGCGCAGTTTCTCCAGGTCCGCATCGTCGATGGTGCGCACCACCACCGGAACCTGGGGCGCCTGTTCGTGGGTGTGGTGCAGTACCTTGAGCGCGCTGGCCGTCTCGATGTAGGTGATCACCACCGCACTGGCCCGGTGCAGGCCGGCGGCGATCAGGGCCTGCAGGCGCGCGGCGTCGCCGAAGACGACCGAATCCCCGGCCGCAGCGGCCTGGCGCACACGGTCGGGGTCCAGATCGAGGGCCATGTAGGGAATGCCTTCGGCCTCCAGCAGCCGCGCCAGGTTCTGGCCGCAGCGACCGTAGCCGCAGATGATCACGTGCTTGTCGGCGTTGATCGACTTGCGCGCGATGCTGGTCATCTGCACCGACTGCATCAGCCAGTCGCTGCCGACCACGCGGGTGACGATGTCGTTGGTGTACATGATCACGAACGGCGTGGCCAGCATGGACAGCACCATCGAAGCCAGGATGGGGTTGAACAGCTGCGGCGGCACCAGGTTGTTCTGCCCAGCCAGCGTGAGCAGGACCAGCCCGAACTCGCCGGCCTGCGCGAGGTACAGGCCCACGCGCAAGGACACACCCATGCTCGCACCCCAGGCCCGCGTCAACCCGGTGATCAGGGCCAGCTTGAACACCACTGACAGCGACAGCAGCAGCAGCACCAGCTGCCAACGCTCCAGCACCAGCCGCCAGTCGAGCATCATGCCGATGGTGATGAAGAACAAGCCAAGCAACACATCGTGGAACGGCCGGATGTCGGTCTCCACCTGGTGCTTGAATTCGGTCTCCGAAATCAGCATGCCGGCCACGAACGCGCCCAGCGCGAGCGAGAGGCCAGCGTGTTCGGTGAGCCAGGCCAGGCCCAGCGTGATCAGCAGCAGGTTGAGCATGAACAGCTCGTCGCTCTTCTGCCGCACCACCAGCGTGAGCCACCAGCGCATGACCTTCTGGCCGCCGGTGAGCAGTACGCCCAGCAGCACCACCGCCTTGACCAAGGCCAGGCCCAGGGCGGGCAACAGGTCTTCCGGCGCGGCGGCCAGGGCCGGGATCAGCACCAGCAACGGCACCACGGCCAGATCCTGGAACAGCAGGATGCCCATCACACGCTTGCCGTGTTCCGACTCCAGTTCCAGCCGTTCGGCCATCATCTTGATCACGATGGCCGTGCTGCTCATCGCCATGATGCCGCCCAGCGCGACCGCGATCTGCCACGACACCTTCCACCAGGTGGGCAGCAGCAGCGCCAGAGCCAGCGAAGCGGCGGTGGTGATCAGCACGGTGAGCACCACCTGGGACAGGCCGAGACCGAACACGTGGCGCCGCATCGCGCGCAGCTTGGGCAGGCTGAACTCCAGCCCGATCACGAACATCAGGAACACCACGCCGAATTCCGCCAGGTAGCGCACGCCGCTGGAGTTCTGCGCCAGCGCCAGCGCGTTGGGACCGATCACCACGCCCACCACCAGATAGCCCAGCATGGGCGGCAGCTTGAACTGGCGGCAGGCCACCACACCCAGCACAGCGGCCAGCAGGTAGAGCAGGGTGATGTCCAGCGAATTCATGCGGCAATGGTAAGGGCTGGCCACGACCGTCCGGACCGGGCCCTGCGGCGATAATCCGGCCATGAGCCTGCCTTCCACGTTCGACCCGGTCCGCGCCCTGACCCTGGCTCGCGAAACCCTCAGCATCGAGGCCACGGCCGTCAATGCCATGGCCGAACGCATGGATGACAGCTTCTCCCGCGCGGTGGCCCTCGTACTGGGCAGCAGCGGACGCGTGGTCGTCATGGGCATGGGCAAGAGCGGCCATGTGGGTCGCAAGATCGCCGCCACCCTCGCTTCGACCGGCACGCCCGCGATGTTCGTGCACCCGGCCGAAGCCAGCCACGGCGACCTGGGCATGATCACGGCGGCCGATGTGGTGCTGGGCATCAGCAACAGCGGCGAGAGCGAAGAGCTCACGGCCATCCTGCCGCTGATCAAGCGCATGGGCGTGCCCCTGGTGGCACTCACCGGTCGCGTGCAGTCCACCCTGGGCCGGCACGCCAGCGTGGTGCTCGACGCCTCGGTCGAGAAGGAGGCCTGTCCCCACAACCTGGCCCCCACCGCCAGCACCACGGCCCAGCTGGCCATGGGCGATGCACTGGCCGTGGCGCTGCTCGACGCGCGGGGCTTCAAGGCCGACGATTTCGCCCGTTCGCACCCGGGTGGCGCCCTGGGCCGCAAGCTGCTGACCCATGTGAGCGACGTGATGCGCAGCGGCGACGATGTGCCGCGCGTGCGCCTGGACGCCGATCTGATGACGCTGATGCGCGAGATCAGCGCCAAAGGCCTGGGCATGAGCGCCATCGTCGATGGTGAAGGCCGTGTGCTGGGTGTGTTCACCGATGGCGATCTGCGCCGCCTGATCGAAAAATCCGGCAGCAGCGTGGACCTGCGGGCACTCACAGCGCGCGAGGTCATGCACCCCCACCCGCGCACCGTGCGGGCCGATGCGCTGGCGGTGGAAGCCGCGGACCTGATGGAGTCGAGCCGCGTCACCAGCCTGCTGGTGGTGGATGATGCGGGCAGCTTGACCGGCGCGCTCAACAGCAACGATCTCATGCGGGCAAAGGTGATATGACCCACCGCGCCGCCTGCGGCGTCACCCCCGAGGGGGCGGCGCTGGCGGCCCGGCAAAGCCGGTTCCGCGGCGCCCTGACGGAAGGCACTTCACTCGAACGCATCCTCTCCAGTTAGCATTGCCCCATGTCTTCTGATCTGCCGCCGCTGCGTCCCACGCTGAACTTCCCGCCCGAGCTGTTGCTGCGCGCGCAGCCGGTGCGTGTGGTGTTCTTTGACGTGGACGGTGTGCTGACGGATGGCGGTCTGTACTTCAGCGAGTCGGGAGAAAACCTCAAGCGCTTCCACACGCTCGACGGCCACGGCATCAAGCTCTTGCAGCGCGCGGGCATCACGCCGGCCGTGGTGAGCGGGCGCGATTCGCTGGCACTGCGCGCGCGCCTGAACGCGCTGGGCGTGAACCACACGCGTTTCGGCACCGAAGACAAGCGGCCGGCGGCCGAGGCCATCCTGGCCGAACTCGGGCTGGACTGGTCGGCCGCGGCGGCCATGGGTGACGACTGGCCCGACCTGCCCATGCTGCGCCGCGCCGCTCTGGCCTGCACGCCGCCCACGGCCCATCCCGAGCTGCAGGCAGTCGCCCACCATGTCACGCAGCGCCTGCCGGGGGCAGGGGCCGTGCGCGAGCTGTGCGACCTCCTGCTGGTGGCCAGCGGTCACTACGCGCGTGAGCTGGAGGCGGCTGGATCGTGAACACGCCTGCACCCGCCGCTCTCCAGGTGAAGACGCACCGCGGGGACATGAGCCGGGTCTGGGACCAGCTCTCCCTGTACCTGCCGGTGCTGATGATGATGCTGCTGGCGCTGGTGTCCTACCTCCTGCTGCAGGCCACGCCCCTGCCCCTGGAGCCCGAGCCCGAAAGACTGGTCACCAACGAGCCAGACTTTTTCATGCGCCGGTTTTCTGTCAAGGTGTTTGCGCCCGACGGGGTACTGCAAACCGAGGTCTACGGCGCCGAGGCCCGTCACCACCCCGACACGGACCTCACGGTGATCGATACGGCACGCATCCGCACCTTCAGTGCGCAACGCCAGCTCTCCACGGCCACGGCGCGCGAGATCGTCAGCAACGGCGAGGGCACGGTGTACGAGCTCAAGGGCGACGCGGTGGTGGTGCGCCAGGCAGGACGCAACGCCGCTGGCGCGCGCTTGCCGCGGATGGAGTTTCATGGCGAATTCCTGCGGGTGAGCACCGACCCGGAACGCATCGAGTCGGATCTCCCGGTGCTGATGATCCGTGACAAGGACCAGATCACGGCGGACTCGCTCGACTACCGCGGCGGCGATGCCCGTGTTGCCGAACTCACCGGCCGGGTTCGCGCCCGGCTCGCACCGCGCTGAGGCGGTTGCTTTCTCCGCACACGGCGCCCGCCATGTCGAACGACCTGCTGCACACCCGCCTGGTGTTCATCACCGGGGCATCCAGTGGCATTGGCCAGGCGCTGGCGCTGCGGTATGCGAAGGCGGGCTGCCGGCTGGCGCTGGTTGGCCGTCGCAGCAGCGA
>JAHIQV010000457.1 GCA_018903185.1 Gammaproteobacteria bacterium
TTCAATAAAGCCTTTGCCATCGGCATCGGCCTCAACATCGTCTTTGTGGCGATCGAGGCGTTTTATGGCTGGAAAATCAATTCGCTGGCCTTGCTGGCGGATGCCGGACACAACCTGAGCGATGTCGCCGGGCTGGTGCTGGCCTGGGGCGGTGCGCTGGCCGGCAAGCTGCGACCCAACCCCCGCCACACCTATGGATGGAAGCGCGGCAGCATCCTGGCGGCTTTTGCCAATGCCTTGCTGCTGCTCGTGGCCATGGGCGCGCTGGTCTGGGAAGCTGCGGGGCGCCTGATGTCACCCGACCCGCTGGTCGGCAATCAAGGCGTGACCATCATGGTGGTGGCGGGTGTGGGCATCGTGATCAACACCGCGACGGCCTTGCTGTTCATGCGCGGGCGTGAAAAAGACCTGAACATCCGGGGCGCTTTCCTGCACATGGCGGCCGATGCCCTGGTGTCTGCCGGTGTGGTGGTGGCTGGCGCGCTCACCTTGTGGATGGGCTGGGTGTGGCTCGACCCAGTGGTCAGCCTGCTGATCGCCGCCGTGATTCTCATCGGCACCTGGAATCTGTTCCGGCAATCTTTGCATCTGCTGTTTGACGGCGTGCCGGACAGCGTGGACCCGCAGGCGGTGCACGACTACCTGGCGGCCCTGCCGGGCATCAACCACGTGCACGACCTGCACATCTGGGCCATGGACACCTCGCAGGTGGCCATGACGGCCCATCTGGTGATGCCGCATGGGCATGCCGATGACGGGTTTCTGAAGGAGGCCACGGAGCAGCTGCATGAACGCTTCGAGATCACCCATGCCACCTTGCAGGTGGTGAACGTGCCGTTCACGGAGCCCTGTGGCGACTGGCACGTGGGGTCGGACACGTCCCCTGCGCAGCAGGGACCTGTGAGCCACGTCCACCGTCATTGAGGGGCTGGAGTCACCGCAAAGTCAGGCAGACAGCCACTTCTGGACTTCCGCCACCGTGGGAATGCGGCCGCTGCTGACCAGCTTTTCATTGACCACCAGACCCGGCGTGGACAGCAGGTCGTAGGCCATGATCTGCTGCATGTCGGTGACCTTGAGGAACTCGGCCTCGATGTGGCTGGCGGTGGCGGCTTCGCGGGCCACGGCTTCGAGCTTCTTGCAGTTGGCACAGCCGGAACCCAGGATCTTGACGGTCAACATGGTGTTTCTCCTTTGAAAACATGAAAGGGATCAGGCGGCGACAACCATGCGCTGCCGCCGACGCAACCAGCCCAGTGCCACGGCCAGGCCGGCCAGACACGCGCCCATCACGAGCGCCAGTGACGTCCAGGCCGCACCGTCGATCCAGGCGCCAAAGATCAGGCCCGCGCAAACACTGAACAAGGCCACCCAGCCCACGTAGGCCGCTGTCTTGGTCCGCCCGATCACCGCGGCCACCATCAGCATGCTCTGCAGGCTGAGTTCCGGGTCGGCCATCAGGTAGGCCAGCAGCGGGCCGGGGTGCATGCCCAGGTCCAGGAACATGCGGGCCACCGGCACCTCGACCAGCGTGGGGAAGTACATGAAGACGCCGAAACCCACCGCCACCATGTTGGCCATCAGGGTGTTGCTGCCGGCCAGCGATTCGATCCATTCGGGGCGAATGAGCTGCCGCACCATGCCGACCACGAAGACGCCGATCACCAGCACGAGGAAGATCTGCTTGACGAAGCGCCAGGCTTCCCACAACCAGCTGCGCCAGTCGTCGGCGGGCAATTGCCGGGCGTAGAACCACACCGCCCAGAGCGTCAGCGCGACGCCCAGGGCGCGGCCGGTGAGGGCGATCTCCAGACCTTCCGGTGTGGGGGTCAGCCGCAGCGCCGCCACCAGCAGGGTGGTGGCCGCCAGACCCAGCGCGACCCAGGTCCAGCGGTTGGCGCCTTCGATGATGTCTTCCATGCCTTTCCAGGCGGTGGCCGAGATCAGCAGCAGCAAGCCGATCAGCACCGAGCCCTGGAAGCTCACACCTTCTTCGCCCTTGGCGGCGTCAAAGGGCACCCAGCCGAACAGGGTTTCCTGCCATGGGAGGGCCCAGGGCAGGGGCAAAGTGAAGGTGCCCACAGTGGTGGTCAGCGGCCACAGCTTCAAGGTGCCTGCAATCAGCAGGGCCACCAGCGACAGCAGCACCCCCAGCGCCGCGGGGGCGATGCTGGCCTGGGCCGCAAAGAGCGTGTCGGTCTGTGCGTCGTGGCTCGCATCGTCGCGCCAGAACACCAGCGCCATCAGGATGCCGATGCCGATGCCGAACATCAGGCAGAACACCACACGTGCAACGGCAAACTCGGGCCCGAGGATGCTGCCGGTGTAGGCCAGCGCCATGATGTTGCCGGCCGGCGCAAAGAAGAGAAAGGTCATGGCCGGGCCGATGCCGGCGCCCTTGCGGTAAATGCCCGCGAACAGCGGCACGATGGTGCAGGAGCACACCGCCAGCAACGAGCCAGCCGCTGCAGCAGCGGGGTAGGAAACGTAGGCAGGCGTGCTGCGCCCCAGCCAGCGCGTGATGCTGGCCTTGGGGATCAGGGCTGCCATGGCGCCCGCGATGAAAAACGCGGGCAGCAGGCACAGCAACACGTGAGCGGCGAGGTAGGCCGCCAGACTGCCAGCGCCACCGGTCAACAGTTTCAACACGAGTTCCATAGGCTTCTTTCGTGTGGGTTCCCGGTTCATTATCGACATCTGGCACCGCACGGTCACCCGCCATTGAGCCTGGTTTGAGGCGGATCAACGGCTTTGACACCCCCCGTCGTGACGCTGCCCATGCTCGGCTCCGGTCGGGATGGGCCGTTCAGCGGTGGCGTGGCGCGGCAAGGTGCTGTTTCCAA
>JAHIQV010000458.1 GCA_018903185.1 Gammaproteobacteria bacterium
ACCGGCTTTGCCGGGCCGCCAGTGCCGCCCCCCTGGGGGGGTGACGCCGCAGGCGGCGCAGGAGGGCTGACATGTTATGGATGCTGCTTGCCGCGCTGCTGTTCGCCACCATGGGCGTCTGCATCAAGTTCGCGTCGGATCACTTCAACCCGTTTGAAATCGTGGCCTACCGGGGCATGGTGGGCGTGGTGTTCATCATCGGCATGACGCGGGTGCGGGGGGTTTCCCTGCGCACCCAGCTGCCCATGATGCACTTCTGGCGCACCGTCGTCGGCACCATCTCGCTGACGACATGGTTCTTTGCCATCGCCGTGCTGCCGCTGGCCACCGCCATGACACTCAACTACATGAGCAGTGTCTGGATCGCAGCCTTTTTGCTCGGCGGCGCTTTGCTGACGCAGGGGCGCAATGCCCCCATGAAAAACCAGGCGCCCCTTTTCATGGCAGTGCTGGCGGGGTTTGCCGGCGTGGCCATGATGCTGCGCCCGACGCTGCAGCCCGAGCAGGTTCTCGGTGCGGTGGTTGGCCTGTTTTCTGGCATCTTTGCCGCCTTGGCCTACCTGCAGGTGGCCGCGCTCAGCCGGGCTGGCGAGCCGGAGAGCCGCACCGTGTTCTATTTCTCCGTGGGCGCGGTGGTGGCCGGGCTGGCGGGCATGCTGTTCGCGGGCGCGAGCCCTTGGCACTGGCCGAGCGCGCTGTGGCTGCTGCCCATCGGGCTGCTGGCGGTGTTTGGTCAGCTGTGCATGACACGCGCCTATGCCAGCGGCGCCACCCTGGTGGTGGCCAACCTGCAGTATTCGGGCATCGTCTTTGCCGGCATCTACAGCATCACCATCTTTGGCGACCAGTTGCCACTGATCGGCTGGCTGGGCATGGGCCTGATCGTGGTCAGCGGCATCACGGCCACGGCGCTGCGCGCCCGCGCGATTCCCAACGCACCCGCCGAAGACCACTGAAACGGGTTCGCGTTCAAGCGCAGAAGCCGTCGGCCGGCGCAATCCCGCACAATGGGTTGCATGTACACCACCCTCATCACCCCCACCGAGCTGCGTGCGCTCCAGAACCAGGCGGCGCCGCTCCAGCTGTTTGACTGCAGCTTCGAACTCGCCAACCCGGACGCCGGCGAGGCCCAGTTCAACGAGGCCCACATCCCGGGCGCCCTCCACGCCCACCTGGACCACCACCTGAGCAGCCATTCCGCAGACGACCGCGCCAGCGGCGGGCGCCATCCCCTGCCCTCGCGCGAAACCTTGGCGGCCTGGCTGGACCGGATCGGCCTGACGGCCGACACACAAGCCGTCGTCTACGACCGCCAGGGCGCCAACTACAGCGGCCGCCTCTGGTGGATGCT
Source organism: Gammaproteobacteria bacterium (assembly GCA_018903185.1). Lineage (GTDB taxonomy): Bacteria > Pseudomonadota > Gammaproteobacteria > Burkholderiales > Burkholderiaceae_C > Hydrogenophaga. Next base: position 1,352 of record JAHIQV010000458.1, read on the forward strand.
GAAGTGGTGCGGACACGAAGCCGTCGCCGTGCTCGACGGCGGCCTGCAAGCCTGGCTCGCCTCAGGCGGCGCCGCTGAAACCGGGCCCGCTGCACCCCCTAAAAAGGCGACCCCAGGCGGTTTCGTCCTGCGCGATCCGCTCGCCCGGCTGGTCGACACCCCGACCATCGCCAGCCGGCTGGGCGACCCGGCGCTCACCCTGGTCGATGCCCGCTCCGCCGCCCGGTTCCGCGGCGAGGTGGAGCCCCTGGACCCGGTGGCCGGGCACATTCCCGGCGCGCTCAATCGGCCCTTTGTCGACAACATCGGTGCCGACGGTTGCTTCAAACCCGCTGCTCAGCTACGCGCCGAGTTCGAGCAACTGCTGGCCGGGCGCGCCCCGTCCACCGTCGTCCACCACTGTGGCAGCGGCGTGAGCGCGATTCCCAACCTGCTGGGCATGGAGGTCGCCGGGCTGGGCCGCAGTGCGCTCTATGCGGGCAGCTGGAGCGAGTGGTGCAACACGCCGGGTTTGCCTTGCGCGCAGAGTCAAGTCGCTCCGCCAGCGGCCGACACAACCCGGGGCTGAGGCCGATCGACCGGCACCCCACCCGAATCACGCCCAACCAGCCCGCGCCCGTGGCCCCTCTCCACACACCCCAACCTCCACCAGCGCCCGACTTGAGCGCGGATGGGAAGATCCGACTGGTCACATTGCAGACGATCTCGCTGCTGGTCGGTGTGGTGGCCACAGCGCTCGCACTGCTGGTGTACCTCACCACGAGCAACCCGCCGGAGGTGCTCGCACCGGCGCTGATCGCGCTCACCAGCTGGGGCTCGCTGATCCTGCTGCGCAGGGGCTACGTCCGCTTCGTGCCCCACACGCTGGTGTTTGCCGTGGTGCTGTCGGCCATTCTGGCCGTGCTGGCGTACGGCTCGGTGCGCACCGCGGCCGGTTTCCTGTTTGTTGCGGCCGTTGCCTGGGCCGGCATTTTCCTCGGACGCACCGCCCTGATCGCCACCGTGGTGTTCTGCCTGGCCGCGCTCGGCGGCCTGAACATCGCCGAACAACGCGGCTGGCTGCACACGCCGGACTTCGGCGTAGGCATCACCGTGTGGCTCACCCACGCCGCCACCCTGCTCGTCGTCGCGATCATGGTGTACTACAGCCGCATCCGGGCCCAACAGGCGCTGACGAGGCAGATGGAAGAGCTCGAACGGCGCAAGCGCACCGAACAGGAGCGCGACCGCAGCATGGAGCGGTTCGCGCGCATCTTCCACACCAGCCCCAGCGCCATGCTCGCCCAGTCAGCACACTCGGGCTTGATCCTCGACGTCAATCCCGCCTTTGAACGCTGCTACGGCCACTCCCGCGCCCAGGTCCTGGGGCGGGTCGACAACTTCCTCTGGCTCGATCCCGAACAGCGGACCGACTACCTGGAACGCCTGTTCGTCAACCGCCGCTCCCTGCAGGAGTCCGTGGTCGGACTGCGCGCGGATGGCAGCACCTTTGACGCCCTGATCTCGAGTGAAATGGGCGAAGACCCCGAAGACCGGCTGGTGATCAGCACCGTCATCGACATCAGTGAAGAACGCCGTCGCCAGACGCAGCTGCTGTCCCTCACGCGAGGCCTCTCGGTGCCCAGCGGTGACGCCCTGTTCCAGGCGCTCACGATGCACATGGCCCAGGCCATCGGCGCCGACATGGTCACCGTCGGCGAACAGCACCAGGATCGGCGTGTGCGCACCCTGTCGGTGTGGAAAGACGGCGCCACCAGCCCCAACTTCACCTTCCCGCTTGACGGTGCCCCCTGCGGCGAAGCGATGCAACAGACCGACCTGTGCGTGCACCTGGAAGGCGTGGCCGAGCGGTACCCGCACGATCAGGCGCTGACCGATCAAGGCTTCCAGGCCTATGTGGGCCAGTCGCTGCGCGACGAAGACGGCACGGCCATCGGCCTGCTCAACGCACTCTGGCGCCGGCCGATCCAGCTGCAGCCCGACACCCGTGCGCTGATCGCCATTTTTGCCAGCCGTGCCACGGCCGAGCTCATCCGGTTGCGGCGCGACCGCGAAATCCTGCGCCTGAATGCCTCGCTGGAACAGCGCGTGCGTGAGCGCACGGCCGAGCTGGAAAAGCTCAACGCCGAGCTCGACTCGTTCGCCTACTCGGTGTCACACGACCTCAAATCGCCCTTGCGCGCCATCGACGGCTTCACCCAACTGCTGACCGAGCAGTTGCAAGGGCGCCTGCAGACCGACGAGCAACAACTGTTCGACCGCGTGCTCGCCGCCACCCGCCGCATGAGCCTGCTGATCGCCGACCTGCTGGCGCTGGCCCGGGTCAGCCAGGGCAAGCTGTCCCGGGACGAGACCGACCTGAGCGCCCTGGCCGAACGGGTGATGCGGGCCGAACACGGACGGCATCCCGAGCGGCATCTGCGCTGGCACATCACACCCGACCTGGTCTGCCAGTGCGACGCGCCCCTCGCCCGCATCGTGCTGGAGAACCTGCTCGGCAACGCCGTGAAATACACCCGCGACCAGATGGCTCCGCTGATCGAGTTCGGCCGGCTGGGCAGCGACGGCCACCCGCCCGGCGCCTTTTTCGTTCGGGACAACGGCGTGGGCTTCAACATGCACTACGCCGACAAACTCTTCAAACCCTTTCAGCGCCTGCACACGCCCAGCCAGTTCGATGGCACGGGCATCGGCCTGGCCACCGTGCGCCGCATCGTCGAACGCCACGGCGGCAGCATCCGCGGCGAGTCGGTCGAAGGTCAAGGTGCCCTGTTCGTGTTTTCCCTGTCCGCGCCACCGGCACCTCCGCCCGCGCCGCCTCCGCCTGCTGCACCATCCCCTCACGCCATGCCATGAGCCGATCCGGGCAGCAAGACACCGCCGACCTCCGGACCGGCTGGGCGCGCTTCGTTCAGCGGGCGTGGGCCAGCCCGCTGACCAGCGTCACCAGCGCAATGCCCGCCAGCAGCCAGGCCACCTGCGCCGCCGTCTCGCGCAGGCCCAGGCGTTTTTGCAGCTGGGGAATCAGATCGGCCAGCGCCACATAGACAAAGCTGCTCGACGCCGCCACCAGGAAATACGGCAGGTAATCTTCCAGCTGCGCCAGCAGGAAATACCCCACAACACCGCCCAGCGCGGTCACCGTGCCCGCCAGCGACACCTTGACCAGCGCCGCGCGATGCGTGCCCGATGTGTGGCGCAGCACCACCAGGTCGCCCATGTGGTGCGGCACCTCGTGCGCCAGCACCGCCACCGCCGTGACCACGCCCAGACGCATGTCGGCCATGAAGGCCGACGCGATCAGGATGCCGTCGCCAAAGGCGTGCACGCTGTCCCCGGCCAGCACCGCCCAGCCGCCGGAGCGCGGGCCGTGGTGATCGTGGCCGTGGGCGTGCCCGTGGTGGTCGTGACCCTCGTGCCCCGCGTCGTGGTGGTGCTCGTGGCCGTGGTGCCAGAGCTCCGCCTTGTCCAGCAGGAAGAAAAACACCAGGCCCGCCAGCAGCACCGCAAACAGCTCCTGCGCACCCGCCTCGCTCTCGAACGCTTCGGGCAGCAGGTGCATGAAGGCCGTGGCCATCAGCGCGCCGGCCGCCAGGCTCAGCATGTGCTGGGTGTAGCGCGCCAGCATGGCGAAGCTCAGTGCGGCCGCCAGCCAGACGCTGCCCACACCGGCAGCCACGGTTCCCAACAGGATTGCAATCAGGGTCATCTTGAATCAGAAGTCACAAAAAAAGGGCCGCAACAGCGGCCCCCTGGTTCGGAAAAGCCGGCCCGGCTTCAGGCCACGCCGTGCTGCTTGAACCAGTCCGTCGCCCGCTTCCAGCCGTCTTCGGCCGGCTCCTTGCGGAAACTCGGCCGGTAGTCGGCGTGGAACGCATGGGGCGCATCCGGGTACACCACAAAAGTCGAAGCCTTGGCCGCCGCATTGCCCGTGGCCAGAACGCTCTTCATCTTATCAATCGTGTCAAGGGGGATGCCCGTGTCGGCACCGCCGTAGAGGCCCAGCACCGGCCCGTGCAGCCCGGCCGCCACGTCCACCGGGTGCTTCGGATTCAGCTCACTGGCCTGTCCGACCAGGCGGCCGTACCAGGCCACCGCCGCCTTCACCTGAGGGTTGTGTGCCGCATAGAGCCAGGTATGGCGCCCGCCCCAGCAAAAACCCGTCACGCCCAGCTTGCTGGTGTCGCCGCCGTTGGCCGCGGCCCATTTCACCGCCGCATCCAGATCGCCCATGACCTGGGCATCGGGTACCTTGGACACCACCTCGGCGATCAGCTTGGCCATCTCGCCATAACTCTGCGCATCGCCCTGGCGCACGAACAGCTCGGGTGCAATCGCCAGGTACCCGGCCTTCGCGAAGCGCCGTGCGGTGTCGGCGATGTACTCGTGCACACCAAAAATCTCCGACAGCACCAGCACCACCGGCAAGCCCGTCTTGCCCGCGGGTGCGGCGCGGTAGGCCGGCATCTTGAAGCCATTCACATCGATCATCACCTCACCCGCCGTCAGGCCGTCGGCCGGCGTCTTGATCGCCGTCTGCGCCATGATGGGCAGCGCGGCAGCGGCGTAGCCCACGCCCAGGGCGGCCTTGAGGGCCGTGCGGCGCGAGGGCTGGCTGTTCGCATCACGGGCATCGAGCAAGGCCTGGCTGTCGGTGATCAGATCGGTATTGAACATAGGTATCTCCTGGTTTGAAGTGGGACAACGAAGCCGCCGAAGCCGCAAATGGCGGCATGGTCTGGATCACGGTTCGGGCCTTTTGGTTCGCCAACGCCTGCAAACTTCAGGTTTACGACCCACGCCGCACCGCGCCACAATGGCCGCGCAACCAGCCACAAGAACAGCCAACAGGGAGGCGACATGAACCAGACCGGGCCCATTCTGCAGTTTCTCGGATGCCAGGACGGCGTGTGGGGGCTGAGCCTGCTGATCGTCTGCGACGCGGCCGACCCCCAGCCCGGCCTGACCCTCCACGTGCCCGCCGAACTGGTGGGCGGCTGGCACGGCCCGGTGCCCGGCCTCGACGCCACGGCCTGGCGCTTCGACATCGCCGTTCGCCAGACGGCGGCGACCCAAAGCGTGGCTTACCGACTCGGCGGCCAGACCCACCACATTCAGGTGCCCGCGCTCGGCGCCACACCGGCCATGGCCTATGTGTCGTGCAACGGCTTCTCGGACGCCCGGACGCGCAAGTCCCTCCAACACCCCCTGGCCATGTGGGCCCGGCTGGGCCGGCTGCACGCCGGGCAAGACCTGGTGGACCAGACCCGCTTTGGCCCGCTGGAGCTGCTGCTCATGGGCGGCGACCAGATCTACAGCGACGACATCTGGTCGGTGCTGCCAGAGCTCAGGGCGTGGACCGAGATCGAGTGGTTCACCCGCACCCACATGGCCTTCAGCGACTCGCTGCGCGCCGCCCTGGAGACGCACTTCGCCCGGCTCTACCTGGAGCGCTGGAACCAACCCGAGACCGCCGCGCTGCTGGCCACGGTGCCCAGCGTGATGATGTGGGACGACCACGACATCATCGACGGCTGGGGCTCCCACCCGGCCGAGCTGCACCACAGCCCCGTGTTCCAGGGCATTTTTGCGGTGGCCAGGACCGCGTTCGAGCTGTTCCAGCGCCAGATGCTGGGCGCCGCCCCGCCCGCCACCCTGCCCGGCCAGAACGCGCACAACAGCGCCT
>JAHIQV010000459.1 GCA_018903185.1 Gammaproteobacteria bacterium
CACCGACGGTCCGCCCATGCTGCGCAGCGAAAACGCGCGCCTGGCCGGCTTCGTCTACGTGGACATCCGCGAGCGCGACCTGCGCGGCGCCGTGCTGGACATGCAGCAGGCGGTGGCCGAGCAGGTGGATCTGCCAGCGGGGTACTCGGTGTCGTGGTCGGGCCAGTTCGAATTTCTGGAGCGCGCCAGCGCCCAGCTCAAGCTGGTGGTGCCGTTCACGCTGCTGGTGATCTTCCTGCTGCTGTACCTGACCTTCCGCCGCCTCGACGAGGCCCTGCTCATCATGGCCACGCTGCCCTTCGCCCTCATCGGCGGCATCTGGCTGCTATGGGCGCTGGGGCACAACCTGTCGGTGGCCAGCGTGGTGGGCTTCATCGCGCTGGCCGGCGTGGCGGCCGAGTTCGGCGTGATCATGCTGCTGTACCTGAAGCAGGCCTGGGCCGCTCGGCTGGCCCAGGGGCAGGACACCGACGCCGACCTGCTCGACGCCATCCGCGAAGGCGCGGTCCTGCGCGTGCGCCCCAAGGCGATGACGGTGGCGGTGATCGTGGCCGGCCTGCTGCCGCTGTTCTGGGGCGCGGGCGCCGGCAGCGAGGTGATGCAGCGCATCGCCGCGCCGATGGTCGGTGGCATGCTCAGCGCGCCGCTGCTGTCCATGCTGGTGGTGCCGGTGATCTATAGGCTGATGCGCAAGCCAAAGGGGGCGGTGGCCGCGAAGACGGATCGATCCATCCACTGAGCCCCCCTGGACCTCAGCCTCTCCTGTGCCAAGCCCGCAGCAGCAGCGCATTGCTCACCACGCTCACGCTGCTCAGCGCCATGGCCGCGCCGGCCACCACCGGGTTCAGCAGGCCGGCCGCCGCCAGCGGAATGCCGATCACGTTGTAGGCAAAGGCCCAGAACAGGTTCTGGCTGATCTTGCGGTAGGTGCGGCGCGAGATGTCGATCGCGTCGGCCACCAGCGCCGGATCGCCCCGCATGAGCGTGATGCCGGCGGCGTGCATGGCCACGTCGGTACCGGTGGACATGGCGATGCCCACATCGGCCGAGGCCAGGGCCGGCGCGTCGTTGATGCCGTCGCCCACCATGGCCACCGAGCGGCCGCCGTCCTTCAGGCGGTTCACGATGGACGCCTTGTCCGCGGGCAGCACCTCGGCCTCGATGTGGTCGATACCGAGCACACTGCCCACCGCCAGGGCGCTGCCCAGGTTGTCACCGGTGACCATCACCGTGCGAATGCCCAGGGCCTGCAGGCTCCGGATGGCGGTGATGGCGCTGGCCTTGGGCGCATCGCCAAAGGCCAGCATGCCGACCAGAGCGGGTGAATCCGTCACATCGGCCAGCCACGACACCGTGCGCCCGTCGTCCTGGAGCCTGCGCGCTGACTCGGCCAGGACCGATGTGTCCACGCCCAGTTCCTGCATGTAGCGCGGGCTGCCCAGCCGCAAGGCGCGGCCCTGCACTTCGGCCGACATCCCGCGTCCGGGCACAGCGCTCACCTTGGCGGCCGAGAGCAGGGCCAGGCCCGCCTGTTCGGCGGCGTTCATCACGGCGCGGGCCAGCGGGTGTTCGCTGCCCGCCTGGATGGCGGCACTCCACGAGAGCAGATTGTCTTCGTGGCCCGGTGCAGCGAGTGCGGTCACCAGTGTGGGCTTGCCCTCGGTGAGGGTGCCCGTCTTGTCGAACGCCACGGTGTCGATGCGGTGCGCCACTTCCAGCGCTTCGGCGTCCTTGATCAGGATGCCCTGGCGCGCGGCCACACCGGTGCCGGCCATGATGGCGGTGGACGTGGCCAGGCCCAGGGCAAACGGACACGCAATCACCAGCACCGCCACCGCATTCAGGATGGCCTGCTCCCAGTGGCCGGTGGCCAGGCCCCAGCCGAGCAGGGTGAGCGCAGCGATCACCAGCACCACCGGCACGAAGACGGCGCTCACGCGGTCCACGATGCGCTGAATCGGGGCCTTCAAGGCCTTTTCGACGCGGCCGACGCACGAGGTGCAGGTCATGCCTTCGATGGGGAACTGGCGTTCAATGAGGGAAGCTGTGGCGGTTCTCACGGGAGGCTCCTGTGATTGAGGGTGGAGCGCATGTTTGGCCTTGACACGGTGTCAAGCGCAACCGCCGATCCGGCTTGACCTTGCCCCTGTGGCAATGCCCAGAGTGCGGATTTCCCCAACCCTTTACGGAGCCATCCATGCACGAATTCCACCTCCCCGACATGACCTGCGGCCACTGCGCCTCCAGGGTGAATGTGACCCTCAAGCGGGTCGATCCAGCCTGCGAGATCCAGCTCGATCTGCCACGGCAGCTGGTCAGCGTGAAGAGCGGCGAAGATCGCGAGGCCCTGGTCGAAGCGCTCACCGAAGCCGGCTACCCGCCGCGCTGAACCGGGAAGGTCAAGCAAGACCCTCCAGGTGAGGGTCTTGACCTTCCCACCATGACAAGCTACATCCTTCGATCCATGCAGTCCCCCAAGTCCACGGAGCACACCATGACCACCCTCATGAACATCGGCGAAGCGGCCGCCGCTGCAGGCGTCTCTGCCAAGATGATTCGTCACTATGAGCA
>JAHIQV010000460.1 GCA_018903185.1 Gammaproteobacteria bacterium
CACCAAGGCCGACCGCATGGACCTGGCCGACAAGGAAAGCGCCGAAATGAAGGTGCTGCAGGCCTACCTGCCGGCGCGCATGTCGGCCGACGAGGTCGCCGCCGAGGTCAAGGCCATCGTGGCCGAACTGGGCGCCACCGGCCCCGGCGACATGGGCAAGGTCATGGGCGCGGTCAAGACCCGCCTGGCCGGCAAGGCAGACATGGGCCAGGTCTCGGCCGCCGTGAAGGCAGCGCTGGCTGGTTGAATCTTTCCCAGCTCAGCGCAGGCATGCGAGGTGCGCCCCTCCCGGAGCGCGGCGGAGCCGGCTTCGCCGGGCCGCATCGCGCTGCCCCCTTTGAGGGGGTCACGCGCAGCGCGGCGGGGGTGGGCCTAGCTAGCTCCCCGCCACCTTCATGCGGTTCACAAGGATCGAGCCCACGGTCTTGGCACCGTAGTTGTAGGCGTCGGCGCCCACGGCCTCGATCCCCTGGAACATGTCCTTCAGGTTGCCGGCGATGGTGATCTCGTGCACCGGGTAGGCGATTTCGCCGTTTTCCACCCAGTAGCCGGAGGCGCCACGCGAATAGTCCCCGGTCACGTAGTTCACGCCCTGCCCCATCAGCTCGGTGACAAACAGGCCGCGGCCCAGCTTCTTGATCATGGCCTTGAGGTCGTCGCCGGGCTGGGTCAGGCGGCTGGTGAGCACGAGGTTGTGCGAGCCGCCGGCGTTGCCGGTGGTGCGCATGCCGAGCTTGCGCGCCGAGTAGGTGGAGAGAAAGTAGCCCAGCACCTTGCCGGCGCTGAGCACCTTGCGTTTCTGCGTGCGCACACCTTCGTCGTCAAACGGGGCGCTGCCCTTGCCGTTGATGACGTGCGGGTCTTCGACGATGTCGAGGTGTTTGGCCATCACGCGCTTGCCCAGGCTGTCGGCCAGGAAGGTGGTCTTGCGGTAGAGCGCGCCGCCGCTGGTGGCCTGCACATAGCCACCCAGCAAGCCGGCGGCCAGCGGTGACTCGAACAGCACCGGGCATTCGGTGGTGGCGATCTTGCGGCCGTTCAGCCGCGCCAGCGTGCGCTCGGCGGCGTAGCGGCCCACAGCCTGCGGGCTGGCGAGGTCTTCGGGTGCGCGCATCGAGCTGTACCAATGGTCGCGCTGCATGTTGGCGCCCTTGCCCGCGATGGGTGCCACCGACAGGCTGTGGCGCGAGCTGGCGTAACCCCCGCTGAAAATGCCGGGCTTGCCGCGTTCGCCGCCGCGCATGTGGGCGGTGAAAAAGTGCGACTGCTGGGCCGACACGCCCGCGCCTTCACTGTTGCTGATCTTCTTGCTGGTGGCGAAGGCCGCGGCCTCGCATTCGAGCGCGATGCGCAGCGCTTCCTCGGAATTGATCGCCCAGGGGTGGAACAGGTCCAGGTCGGGGTAGCTGTCGGCCACGTCGGCCGGATCGGGCAGGCCGGCCACCGGATCTTCGGCGGTGAAGCGGGCGATGTCGTAGGCCGCCTGCACCGTCTGGCGGATGGCGTCGGGTGAAAAATCGGAGGTGGACGCGTTGCCGCGCTTCTGCCCCAGGTAGACGGTCACGCCAAGCGACTTGTCGCGGTTGCGCTCCACGTTTTCCAGCTCGCCCTTGCGCACGCTCACGCTCAAGCCCGCCCCTTCGGACACCTCGGCGCCCGCGTCAGAGGCACCCAGCTTTTTGGCGTGCCCAAGCGCCATGTCGACCAGTTCCTCGAACTGGCTCCGGGCGTACTGGAAGCCCGCGAGCGGCTGGCTGGCACTGGCGGCGGAAGAAGAAAGGGCTTGGGACGGGGTGTTGGGGGCTTTTTTCATGTCGACGGCTATGATACTTGCCGCCCCCTCTGGCTGCTGCAGGCCCTGCACAAGCCCATTTGAAGAAACCCGATGTCCCGCAAACCCACCAAAGGCTATTTCGTCCGTGGCCAGTTCGTTGCCGAGGGCAGCGAACTCGACCTGGAGCTCAAACGCGAGCTCAAGGGTTCGGTCGACATGAGCAAGACCGACCTGAAAAAAGAGAGCGACCGCCTCCAGTTGCTCGGCGAAAACCTGCTCACGCTCAACGCCGGCCTGATGACGCGCCTGATCGAAAACAACGGTCTGCCCGAGAAGCTGGTGGATGCCGTGGCCGATGCCAAACGCATCACCAACTTCGAAGGCCGGCGCCGCCAGATGCAGTTCATCGGCAAGCTCATGCGCAAGCTCGACGAAGCCACCGTGGCCGCCATCGAAGCCGCCATGGAAGAACAGCGCAAGCCTTCGGCCCAGGCCACGCTCGCGCTGCACCAGGCCGAACAGTGGCGCGACAAGTTGATCGCCGACGACGATGCGCTCACGCGCTGGCTGGAGCAAGACCCGCAGGCCGACGTGCAGCACCTGCGCGCCCTGATCCGCCAGGCCCGCAAGGATGCACAGGCCGTGACCGAGCGCCCGGGCGAAGCTCTGCGCCACGGCAAGGCCTACCGCGAGATTTTCCAGATCGTGCGCACCGCCCTCACCCCCGCCGACGAATCGGCGGACGGCGCCGACGACACCCAGGAAGACTGATCCATGAGCCACAACCTCAACCACGATCCGGTGCGCATCGGCATCGTTTCCATCAGCGACCGCGCCAGCAGCGGCGTGTACGAAGACAAGGGCTTGCCCGCGCTGCAGGACTGGCTCACGCGCGCCTTGAAAAACCCGATCACTTTCGAGCCACGCCTGATCCCCGACGTACAGGCCACCATCAGCGCGACGCTGATCGAACTGGTGGACGCCGGCTGCGCGCTCGTGCTCACCACCGGCGGCACCGGCCCTGCGAAACGCGACGTGACGCCCGAAGCCACGCTGGCTGTGGCGCACAAGGAAATGCCCGGTTTTGGCGAACAGATGCGCCAGATCAGCCTGGCCTTCGTGCCCACCGCCATCCTGTCGCGCCAGGTCGCCGTGATCCGCGACAAGAGCCTGATCATCAACCTGCCGGGTCAGCCCAAGGCGATTGCTGAAACACTCGAAGGCCTGAAGAACGCCGACGGCACGCCCAAGGTCAACGGCATCTTCACCGCCGTGCCCTACTGCATCGACCTGATCGAAGGGCCTTACCTGGAAACCAACGACGAGGTCATCAAGGCCTGGCGGCCAAAACAGAAGTAATCCCCTGCGCCGCAGCCTTTGAACACCCCCTGCGCCGCTTCGCGTCTTCCCCCCGGCGGGGGGACGCACCTGGTGGCCCGGCGAAGCCGGTTCCACGGGTGCCCACGAAAAGGCATTTCACTCCGAGACCCCTCATGAAAATCACCAAAGACACCGTCGTCACCATCACCTTCCGCGCCACCGATGCACAAGGCAAGTTGCTGGAAGACGGCAAGGAGCCGCGCGCCTATTTGCACGGCGGCTACAACAACACGTTGCCCGGCATCGAGAAAGCGCTGGAAGGCCAGGACATCGGCTTCTCGGCGCAACTGGTGCTCCCGCCTGAGGACGCCTTTGGTGTGCGTGATGAAAGCCTGGTCACCACGATTCCCAAGAGCGAATTCCCGCCCGGCGTGAAGGTCGGCGGGCAGCTGCAGGGGCATGATGATCAGGGCAGCCAGCAGGTGTTCACGGTCATGAAGATCAAGGGCGACACCGTGCACCTGGACGGCAACCACCCGCTGGCCGGGCAGACGCTGCGCTTCGCGGTCAAGGTGGTGGATGTGCAGCCGGCTTCAGCCGAGGAGGTCGCCCACGGCCATGCTCATGGTGCCCACGGGCATCACCACTGACCCACCCTCGCACCAGCCGAAGGACCTTCGCGCGCCCAAGCGCAACCCGTGACCCGGCGCACCGGGTGGCTGACGCAGCGAAGTCAAGGAGGAGGACCGGGCGCAGCCCGGTCCGGGGGACATGAGCGAAGTCGGCCGCCCGGCGCTCCGGGTCACAAGCCAACCAGGCAAAAGCGAGAGGAAGCTTACTTCCCGACCAACTGGTTGAGCTTTTCGGCTTCGAAATGCTCTTCCTTCGCGGCGTCGGGCGGTACGCAGTCGTCACCGCGATGCTCGCAAGCCAGTTGCTCGATGGCCGCCCACAGCAGCGCAATCTGGTGTTCCTGGCTACCGGTCTTGTCGATCAAGCCACGCATCGCCTGCGACAGCGGGTCGTCTTCCTGCGTGATGCCATAGGCCTGAAACTTCGGGTGCGCTTCGGTCACGTCGGCGCTCTCGCCGGTTTTGCTCGGGATGATGCGCGCCGGAATGCCGACCGCCGTGGCGCCCGCAGGCACCGGCTTGATCACGACCGCGTTGCTGCCGATCTTGGCGCCGTCGCCCACTTCGAAACCGCCCAGCACCTTGGCGCCCGCGCTCACCACCACGTCCTTGCCCAGCGTCGGGTGTCGCTTGGCACCTTTGTAGAGCGAGGTGCCGCCGAGCGTCACGCCCTGGTAGATCGTGCAGCCGTCACCGATTTCGGCCGTCTCGCCGACCACCGTGCCCATGGCGTGGTCGAAGAACACCCGGTCGCCGATCTTCGCGCCCGGGTGGATCTCGATGCCGGTCAGCCAGCGCGCGATGTGCGAGGTGAAACGCCCCAGCCACTTGAAACCGTGCGTCCAGCACCAGTGCGCCGGGCGGTGCAGCCAGACGGCGTGCAGGCCGGGGTAGCAGGTGATGACCTCCCAGGTGCTGCGCGCCGCGGGGTCGCGATCAAGGATGCACTGGATGTCGGAGCGGAGTCGGGCAAACATGCGCCCAGTCTATCGCTTTGCCTGCGCCGCGGTCTGCAGCATGGCCTTGGCCACACCACGCAGGATGTGGATTTCTTCTTCGGTCGGTGCAGCGCGGTTGAAAAGCTGGTTCAGGCGCGGCATGAGCTTTTTCGGCGCCTCGGGGTCCAGAAAGTCCACCGCCACCAGCGCCTGCTCCAGGTGCTGCAGCATGCCGGCCAGGGCCTTGGCGTCTGCCAGCGGGCGTTCGGGTGCGCTGGCGGGCGGCAGAGCATAACCACCCAGCGCCTGGCGCCAGTCGTAGGCGATCAACTGCACCGCGGCGGCCAGGTTGAGCGAGCCAAACTGTGGATCGGTCGGAATGCTCAGGCAGGTGTGGCAGCGGTACACGTCTTCGTTGCGCATGCCGAAGCGTTCGGAGCCGAAGAGGAAGGCCACGCCGCCGGGGCGGGTGGACGCAGGGGCTTCGGGTGTGCCCAGCAGCGCGGCAAAGTGTTCGCGCGGGTGCCGCGTGGGCGGGCCGAAGTCGCGCGGCGTCATGGCCGTGGCGCACAGGTGCTCGATGCCGTCGAGCGCCTCGTCCAGCGTGTCCACGATGCGCGCCTTGGCCAGCACGTCGTTGGCGCCGCTGGCCCGCTGGATGGTCTCTTCGCGCCGCAAGACGTTGGCCCAGCGCGGTGCCACCAGCACCAGGTCGTCAAAACCCATCACCTTCATGGCGCGCGCGGTGCCGCCCACGTTGCCGGCGTGGCTGGTCTGGATCAGGATGAATCTCGTCTTCATTTGGAATCCCCCCGCGCCGCTTCGCGTCACCCCCCCAGGGGGGCCACACCAGCAGCCTGGCAAAGCCAGTTCTGCGGTGTGTGCTGGGTGGGGCACTTGCTCCGGTGAGGTGTTTGGTGTGTTGAAACGGTAAAATCCCCAATTGTCGCCGCCCCGCATCGCCTGGGGTCCAGCCATTCCCCGCTCTTCCACTGTCACGCGAGCCGCCCAGCGGCCGCGCAAAGGTACACAACCCATGTCGTCCACACTCCACCCCATGCTCAACGTGGCCATCAAGGCCGCTCGCCTTGCCGGCACCATCATCAACCGCGCCGCGCTGGACGTGGAGTCGGTCCGGGTCTCGGCCAAGCAGACCAACGATTTCGTGACCGAAGTCGATCACGCGGCCGAAGCCGCGATCATCGACACCCTGCTCACCGCCTACCCCGACCACGCCATCTGGGCCGAAGAGTCGGGCAAGCGCGAAGGCAAACACGGTGGCGCAGACCATGTCTGGATCATCGACCCGCTGGACGGCACCACCAACTTCATCCACGGCTTCCCGGTCTACTGCGTGAGCATCGCGCTCATGGTGGGCAACAAGCTGGAACAGGCCGTCATTTACGACCCGAGCCGCAACGACCTCTTCTGCGCCACGCGCGGGCGCGGCGCCTACATGAACGACCGCCGCATCCGCGTCGCCAAGCGCATCGCCATGCGCGAGTGCCTGTTCTCCACCGGCTTCCCGTTCCGCCCGGGCGATGCCTTCCAGACCTACATGCAGATGCTGGGCGACGTGATGCCCAAGTGCGCTGGCGTGCGCCGCCCCGGCTCGGCCGCGCTCGACCTGGCCTATGTGGCTGCGGGCTTCACCGACGGTTTCTTCGAGATGGGTCTGTCGCCCTGGGACGTGGCCGCGGGCGCGCTGCTGGTGACCGAAGCGGGTGGTCTGGTGGGCAACTTCACCGGTGAGTCCGACTTCCTGGAGCAGAAGGAATGCATGGCCGCCAATCCGAAGATCTATGGCCAGCTGGTCAGCACGATCGGCAAATACAGCAAGTTCGCCAGCGCGGGCGACAAGGCAGCGGTGCGCCAGTCGCTGGCGGCACCGGCCATGCCCGCCGACAGCGCCCGCCCGCCAGCCAGCGACGATCTCCCACCGTCGCCATCGGAACCTGCCGCACCGTTCTGAAACCTGAAGCTCGAAGGCTCAGACCCCAGGGCAGATCCGGAAAGTACCGGTTGTCGGTGTGCAAGCGGCCACCGCATGCACCCGGGTCAGGCCCCGGCGCAGGCTGTCAAAGCGCACCTGCAGCGCAATCTTTCCAAAACGCAGGGGCGAAGGCGTGGCGCGTCAGAACTGGCTGTAGATCTGAACACTCGCCGTGTAACGCCGCTTTGCGTCGGGTAACTCACGCAACGCATAAGCGATCGTCACGCGCGCCGACAGGTGACGCCCCACGGCCGCTTCCACGCCCCAGCCCAGGCTGGTCAGGCGCTTGGTCTTGTCCTGGGTGGAGTCGGGCGGCAAGATCTGCTGAACCTGACCGGTGTCCACAAAGAAAAAGCCCGCGGCCGAATACGCCTGACCGCCGCCATCGGCGGACGGACCCGTGATCGGGTGATGCAACTCCAGGCTCAGCAAAGCGCCCTGATCACCCGAGAAAGAGCCCACGGGATAGCCGCGCACGCTGCCTTCTCCACCCAGGAAAAAATGCTCGCTGGATGGCAGCTCATCGCTGCTGGTGTGCTGCGCCGACAGAGCGCCTCGCAAAGCCCAGCCGCTGGCCAGGAACTGCGTTCGCCGCAAGGCCCCCCTGCCCACCGTGTAGCGCTTGCTCACACCAGCGCTTTTTGCATTGCCGCTGTAGAGCGAATAGCTCGTCAGCCACTGGCCCGAGTTGTCAGCCGACTGGTGCTCGACGCCCAGTTGCACATCCTGCGTGACGGTGCTGGACAGAAAGACACCGCTGACCTTGTTCTCCACGTCGCGCTTGCGCAAACTGGCGAGCAGGTCGGTTTGCGACCGCTCCCCGAAATGGAGCGGTTGACGCAGCGACAGCGCGGTCGATGTGGATTCGCCCGTGATGTCCAGGGAGGCGAAGGGCCCGTATTTGAGCTCGGTGTTGTCCTGGTTGTGGGAGAGGTTCAGGCGCCCGCCCGACCGGCTGACCGGGATGCCGTAGTCAACGGAATAGCTCTTGAGACCGCTGGCGGACATCGCGGCCAGACTCAGCGAATCCCGCCAGCCCAACAGGCTCTGGTTGGAATAGGACAAGCCCAGGCGGGTTTCCCCCGTCACCTCGCTGCCGAGGTTGTCGACGCCGATGCGAAAGTTGTGCTGCTTGGGTTCGACGATCCCGATTTCCAGATCGGTGCTGCCAAAACTCTGACCCGGCTTGAGTTCCGCGCGCAACTGCGCGGCGTTCGTGCGGTTGAAGCGCAACAGACTGGTCTGCAGGGTGGGCAGATCCACCAGCCGGCCGGGCTCGGCATCCACCCGGCTCAGGACGTAGCTGTCGCGCGTGGATGCATTGCCCTTGACCCGGATTTCACCCAGCTTGCCTTCGACCAGCTGCAGGGTGATGGTGCCGCTCGACACATCCTGAGGCGGGATGATGGCGCGCGCGGTCACCACACCGCGCTCGCGATAGGCCGCGTTGACCTGCTCGGCCAGGCGCTGCAGGTCGGCAAAGCTGACTTCCTTGCCCACGAACGCATCGGCCAGCGCCTGGAGCTCTTCGGCCGAAAGCACCTCGGACGCTGGCGCAAACTTCACCGCATTGACCTTGAAGCGCACCTGGCTGGCCACCGGCGCCGTCGCAGGCGCTTTCGGGGCTTCGATCACCGGGGCAACGGCCGGCGCCCGCTCCAGGCGCTCCTGCTCCAGGCGGCGCTGATCCTCCTCGATACGGCGTTGCTGCAAGGCGCCCGGGTCGGCCGACGGAGGGACGACAACCTGGGCGTAGGTCGAACAAGTGACAAGGGCGGCCGCCGCCGCACAGCTGAGTTTCATCAGTTTTCTTCTTTGCATTTGGAGTTGTTGGAATCGCCAGCACCTTGCCCAGCCTCTGACTCGCATTCGTCACCGCCATTCACAGGCGTGCCCACATAGGTCACCAGATCCGCCAAGGCTTCGGCATCGCGTTGAACGTTTGCAATCCCGTCGGTCGGCGAAGGCAAACCACCCAGCACCGAGAGTTCGCGATCGGCCAGTTCGGCCGCACTCAGGTTGATGCCCATCGGGGTGATGGTTTCGTGTTGAAGATCGCGCGAGATCACAAAGGTATCGGTCAGGACGCGGTTGCCCGTGATGCCAAAAGCAAATGGATTGCCCGCCGAGTAGAGCTGTACGTCGAACGGCTGGATAAGCAGGTTGTTCTGATCGATCAGCAGCGAGGTTCTCGGATTGCTGACCGTCAACCGGTTGCCCACGCGCATGGCATCCACAAACAGGTCGCCAGCCAGGATGTTGATGTTGCCCGTTGAACTGGAGAACGCCTGCAAACGGAACGCAAAGGGGCTGTTCAGCGCCAGTTGCACATCCGACGCCATGCCGCCGCCAAAGCCGGTCACCGACCCACCCACGTCGCCAGCGCCAGAGCTGTTGACGCTCGCTGCAATGTTCTGGCCCGCGAGGTTCAGCCAGCTGCCGACATTGAGCGTGCGGGCGGTCACCGAACGCGGCGCGCTGAGCGAAACCACATCGGCACTCGCCGTGCCCACATTGACGCTGCCACCGGTGGAGCCGGCCACAAAACTGCCGTTGGTGGCGGTGCCCGTGCCCACATCGATGTTGCGCAGGGCGCTCAATATGATCGACCCCCGGCGAGCCAGCAGATTGCCCGCATCGACAGCGCCCCGGGCGCTGGCCAGGGTCACATCTTCTGCGGCCACCACACGGTTGGCGGTCACGCCCTGTTGACCCTCCATGGTCACCGACCCCCGCACCGAGCGGGTGTTGTCGGCGGTCACCGTACCGCGCGTGCTGATCAAAGACACATCGCGGCCTGCCGTCACCGTGCCGGTCTCGATATTGCCAGCGGTCTCCACCATGAAGGCGCCACCCGTGCTCACCTCTTCGGTGCGGATGTCGCCCTCCTCGCTGTCGTACACCACCGTGCCACCCGCCGTCGTGCTGCCCGTGGTGATGTCGCCCCGGGCGATGAAGGTCACATCGCCGGTCGTGGCCTCCGTGGTGTCGGCCGAGATGGCGCCCGACGCTGCGGTCATCGTGACATCGATCCTGGCCCTGGTGAAGCCTGCGTCGATGTCGCCGCCGTCGGTGTTCAGCACCACGCTGCCGCCGGTGCTTTCGACCGACCCGGTCTGCACACCGGCCTCGCCGTCGATGCTCACGTCACCTTGTGCCAGCACGCTGCCCAGCCTGACCTGACCCGCGGCACTGGTCATCTGCACCGTCCCGCCGGCCACCGTGGTCGCGGCATCGATATCGCCCAGGGCGCCGAGCACCACGTCGCCTTCCGTGGCGGTCGTGGTGCCCGCGCTGATCGAGCCCGCTGCCGCCGTCATCGTGACGTTTCGCCGGGCCGTGGTGATATCGGCCACCACGTCACCGGCGTTGGAGTTCAGCGACACGCTGCCCGCCGTGCTCTCCACCGTGCCGGTTTGGACACCCGCCTGGCCGCTGACCGCGACATCGCCGGCAGCGGTGACGCTGGTCAGCTGCACGGTCCCTGTGGCACTGTTCATGTCCACCTTGCCGCCCGCCACCGTGGTGGTCGCCACGATATCGCCCAGAGCACCGAAATTCACGTCCCCGTCTGTGGCGGTGGTGGTGCCCGCGCTGATCGAGCCCGCTGCCGCCGTCATGGTG
>JAHIQV010000053.1 GCA_018903185.1 Gammaproteobacteria bacterium
CAACTCATCGCACCGGGTCGGGTGCTGCTGTGCCTGTCGCGCCAGTCCAGCGCCGAACTCACCGAACTCGCGAGCCAGCGCGGCGCCACGCTGCTGCAATGGCGCATCGACCTGGCCGACACCGTGGCCGCGGCCGAGCGCCTGCAAAACTGGCTGGCGCAGCTCGACGCGCCCAGCCTGGCCAGTGCCACGCTGATCAACAACGCCGGCGTGATTCCGGCCATCGGACCGCTGGACGCCTGCCCGCCCGATCAGCTGGCCAATGCGCTGCGCGTCGGGCTCGAAGCCCCGATGCAGCTCGCCGCGGCCTTTCTGCGCGCCACCGGCGCCTGGGTCGATGGCGGATGGCGCGGCCCGCGCAAGGTGCTCAACATCTCGTCCGGCCTGGGCCGTCGCCCCATGGCCGCGCAGGCGCCGTATTGCGCCGCCAAAGCCGGGCTGGACCACTTCACCCGCTGCAGCGCGCTCGATGAGGCACAGCGCGAACACGGCGCCAGGCTGGTCTCGCTGGCGCCCGGCGTGATCGACACCGACATGCAGGTGCAGTTGCGCGCCGGTGACCCCGCCGCCTTCCCCGACCTGCAGCGTTTCGTGGAACTCCAGCGCCAGGGCCAGCTCTCAAGTCCTCAGGACGCCGCCCGCCAGGTCCTGGCCTGGCTCCAGCGGCCCGACTTCGGAGACCAACCGGTGGCCGACGTGCGGGACTGAATCCGCCAGCGGCCGCCCTGCGGGAGACCACCATGACCCAGCTTTCTCGCCGCCAGTTCAACCGCTCGCTGTTCACACTGGGTGCCGTATCCGGCGTTCCGATGCTGGCCATGGCGCAGGGCAGTGGCGACTTCTGGGCCCTGCTGCGCCGCGGCGGCTGCGTCGTGCTGATGCGCCATGCGTTGACCGAACCCGGCATCGGCGACCCACCGGGCTTCCGGCTCGACCAGTGCAGCACCCAGCGCAAGCTGAGCGAAGCCGGCCGCGAGCAGGCGCGCCGGGTCGGCGCGGCGTTCACCCGCGAAAGCGTGCCAATCGACGAAGTGCGCTCCAGCGCCTGGTGCCGCTGCACCGAAACCGCCGAACTCGCCTTCGGCCGCCACACGGTCTGGGCGCCGATCAATTCCTTTTTCAACGACGCCACCGGTCCGGCGCAGACCCGTGAGGTGTTGCATGCGGTGCGCGGGCTGGCGGCACCGAAGAACCTCATGCTGGTGACGCACCAGGTCAACATCTCGGCACTCACGGGAGCGTTTCTGTCCATGGGCGAAGTCTTCGTCACCCGGCCCGCTGCCGGCGACCGGCTGCCCGTGCTGGCGCGCCAGGTGTTCTGAACGCTCGCGACGGGCTGGTGCGCCCGAGTTGACAGTCGAC
Source organism: Gammaproteobacteria bacterium (assembly GCA_018903185.1). GTDB lineage: Bacteria > Pseudomonadota > Gammaproteobacteria > Burkholderiales > Burkholderiaceae_C > Hydrogenophaga. Next base: position 1,363 of record JAHIQV010000053.1, read on the forward strand.
AAGCCCGGTGTAAGCCTGCCGCGCATACCATGTGGTGTTGATCCGGTGATCACCCCCCTCCCGGGGCAGGTCACCACCCATCACACCCCACCACACACAGGAGATGAACATGAGCCGAGAAGTTGTTGTCGTCAGCGCCGCCCGCACCGCCATTGGTACCTATGGCGGCAGCCTCAAGGACACGCCGCCCACCGAACTGGCGGCACTGGTCGTCAAGGAAACGCTGGCCCGTGCCGGCGTGGACGGCCAGGACGTCGGCCATGTGGTTTTCGGCCACGTGGTCAACACCGAACCCAAGGACATGTACCTCTCCCGCGTCGCCGCGGTCAACGGCGGCTGCGCCGAAGGCACGCCCGCGTTCAACGTCAACCGCCTGTGCGGCTCCGGCCTGCAGGCCATCATTTCTGCCAGCCAGGCGATCATGCTCGGCGACTGCGACATCGCCATCGGTGGCGGCGCCGAGAACATGAGCCGTGGCCCCTACGCCAGCCTCTCGGCCCGCTGGGGCGCACGCATGGGCGACACCAAGATGGTCGACATGGTCGTCGGCGCGCTGCACGACCCCTTCCACACCATCCACATGGGCGTGACCGCCGAAAACGTGGCTGCCCAGTTCGGCATCACGCGCGAGATGCAGGACGCCCTCGCCGTCGAGAGCCACAACCGCGCACAGCGCGCCACCGAGGCCGGCTACTTCAAGGACCAGATCGTTCCGGTCATGCTCAAGAGCAAGAAAGGCGAAGTGGCCTACGCCACCGACGAGCATTTCCGCCCCAACTGCAAGCTCGAAGACATGGCCAAGCTCAAGCCCGTGTTCGTGAAGGAAAACGGCACCGTGACCGCCGGCAACGCCTCGGGCATCAACGACGCCGCCGCGGCCGTGGTGCTGATGGAAGCCGGTGCGGCCAAAGCCCGTGGCGCCAAGCCGCTGGCGCGCCTGGTGGCCTACGCCCACACCGGCGTGGACCCCAAGATCATGGGCATCGGCCCGGTGTCGGCCTCGCGCCTGGCGCTGCAGAAAGCCGGCCTCACCGTCAACGACATGGACGTGATCGAAGCCAACGAGGCTTTTGCCGCCCAGGCCTGCGCCGTGAGCAAGGAACTCGGCCTCGACCCGGCCAAGGTCAACCCCAATGGTTCGGGCATTTCGCTCGGCCACCCCATCGGTGCCACCGGCGCGCTGATCACCGTGAAGGCCTTGTACGAACTTCAGCGCATCAACGGTCGCTACGCGCTGGTGACCATGTGCATCGGCGGCGGCCAGGGCATCGCCGCCATCTTCGAGAGGGTGTGATCCATGCGATGGTCAGCGGCCATCGCGGAACTTGAGAAGGGCCTGCTGCAGCGCGACGTGGCGGCCCGCGCGCTGCTGTTGGCGGCGCTCGCGGGCGAGCACGTGCTGCTGCTCGGCCCGCCCGGCACGGCCAAGAGCGAACTCGCGCGCCGTCTGCAGCGCCTGCTGCCCGGCGCGCACTATTTCGAGCGCCTGCTCACCCGCTTCACCGTGCCCGAAGAGCTGTTCGGTCCGCTCTCGCTGCGCGCGCTGGAAGACGACCGCTACGAGCGCCTGACCGAGGGTTACCTGCCGAGCGCCGAAGTGGCGTTTCTCGACGAGGTGTTCAAGGCCAACTCGGCCATCCTCAACACCCTGCTCGGCCTGCTGCACGAGCGCCAGTTCGACAACGGCAGCCAGCGCCTGCCGGTGCCGCTGGTGTGCCTGGTGGGCGCCAGCAACGAACAGCCGCAGGACGACAGCCTGCTCGCGTTCTACGACCGCTTCCTGCTGCGTGTGCCGGTGCAGCCGGTGGACGACGCGCATTTCACCGCCCTGCTGCTGGCCGACGCGACAGCCGCAGGCGACACCCCGGCCGAGGCGTTGATCGACCCGGCCATGGTGCAGGCCCTGCGCGAGCGCGCGCCGCAAGTCGCCCTGGGTGAAGCCGCGCTGGCGCTGCTGCTGCAGGCCCGGCAGCACGCGAGCCAGACCGCACAGACCGTGTCGGACCGCCGCTGGCGCCAGCTCGTGGCCCTGCTGCAGCTGCAGGCCGCCAGCCGCGGGGCCGGCGAGGTCAGCCCCTGGGACCTCTGGCTGCAGCCCTTTGTGCTGGCCGCCGACCCGGCCCAGGTGCCGGCCTGGTCCACGCTGTTCCTGCACCAGGTCGCCCAGACCGCGCCGCTGCCCATCGACGGGCTGGAGCGCGCGGTGCAGGCCTTTGAATCGCAGCTCGACACCGAGCGGCGCGCGCCGCCCGATGCGCAGGACGACAGCGCGGGCAAGCTGGCGCTGGCGCGCGCCATCACCCGCCCAGGCGAAGAAAGCGAGATGGTGCGTTTCACCAGCGCGCGCGCCCAGCGCCACTACAGCGCGGTGCACATCGCCGCCCGTGTGGCGCAGTGCGATCAGTTGCTGGAGCGGCTGATGGCGCTGCACGACGAGTGGCTGGCGGTCGCCCACGCTGTGCTGACCAAGGCCCGCGCGCACGACTGGCTGCCCCCGAGCTGGCTGCTGCAGATCGAAGCCGCGCACGCCGAGCGTTGTGGTCAGCTGGCGGGCCTGTGCGCGCAACACCAGTCCACGCGCAACGGTTTTGCAGACCTGCCGGTGGACGCAGAGGCCACCGCCATCGCACCGGCACCGGTGCACTGGGAATCCCCGTGAAGGCGTCGACAGGCTCGGCCCGGGCGGGCGGGCCGGTCGACCAGCCCTACCACCACCTGAACGCCCTGCCGCGCGAACTCTGGCGCTGGGCCGTGGTGTGCAGCAGCGGCCCGGCCACGCGCCGCCTGCCCGAACTGGCCCACTGGGTGCGTGCGCTCATGGACGGCGTCCTGCCCGACCCGGCGCACGATTTCGGCGACGCCGCCGCCACGCGGGCGCTGCGCCCGCTGCTGGCCGAGCTGGACCTGCTCACCCTCACGCGCCAGAGCGCGCCGCTCACCCGGCAGGTGCTGCAGAGCCTGCTGTGGCACCTGGACAGCCTGATCGACCGGCCCGCCGACGAACCGCGCGCGCAGGCGGTGGCGCGCATGCAGGCCAGCTTCCGCGACAGCTGGGACGTGCAGCGTCAGGGCTGGGACGAGGTGCTGGCGCTGCTGCAGTCGCTGGGTGATCTGGCGCACCTGCGCTGGGACGACCTCGCCGGCCAGCTCAACCGGCGCGAGTGGCAGGAAGCGCGGCGCATCGGCCAGCTGCTGCAGCGCCTGCCGGCGCTGGCCAGTTTCATCGACGGCGTGGGCCGCCGCGACACACACCGGCAGCGCCCGCCTGCGCGCACCGCCCGGCCCGATCCGGCGCCCGATGCGCAGGCCGCGCAACGCCAAGCCGACGAAGAAGAACGCCGCCCCGAGCCCACCGCGGTGGACGGCGTGCGCCGCTCGCGCAACCTCGCGCGCATGGCCGGCAGCGAGAGCCTGAACCTGACCCACCCGGTGCTGCACCGGCTCTGGCGCGCGCGCTTCGCCGAAGCCCAGCTGCTGACCTACGACGACCGCGCCCGCGAAACTTCGCGTCGGCCGCTGCCCTTGCCCGAACAACGGCCGCACCGGCAGGCGCCCACCCACGCCGGGCGCGGCCCGCTGATCATCTGCCTCGACACCTCGGGCTCCATGCGCGGCGCGCCGGAAAGCGTGGCCAAGGCCTGCGTATTGCAGGCGCTGCGCAGCGCCCACGCCGGCCAGCGACGCTGCCGGCTGCTGGCCTTCGGCGGCCCGAGCGAACTGCTGGAGCGCGACCTGACGCTCGACGCCGCCGGGCTGGAACACCTGCTCGACCTGATGGGCCAGAGTTTCGACGGCGGCACCGACGTGCAGACGCCGATCGAACGCGCCATCGCCCTGGTGCAGACCGCCGGCTGGCACGAGGCCGACCTGCTGGTGGTGAGCGACGGCGAGTTCGGCGTCACGCCCGCCACGCTGCAGCAGCTGCGCGAGGCCAAGGAGCGGCTGGCCCTGCGCGCGCACGGCATCCTGATCGGCGACCGCGAGACCATCGGCCTGCTGGAGGTCTGCGACCACCTGTACTGGGTGCGCGAGTGGCGCCGCTACGGCAGCGGCGCCAGCGCGGTGGCCGACGACTTTTCGCCGGTGCACAGCCGCAGCCTGACGGCCCTGTATTTCCCCAACGCAATAAGACGGTGAGGCCCCCCTGCGCCGCTGCGCGGCTTCCCCCCCGGAGGGGGGACCACGCCCTGTGGCCCGGCGAAGCCGGTTCCACGGCGTGTGCTGGAAAACACGCGACCGTCTGTTCGTCTTGTCCGCGTGCCTGCACTCAGCGAACTTTGGCTTACCCCCCGCCTCCAACCCGTTCTGTCCTTGAAGAGGTGCTGCGATGTGGAAACGACTCTCGGTGATCTGGCTGACCGTGCGCGGTGACGCGAAACGGCTCTGGTATGCGCTGGGCCATCCCGAATCGCCGGGCTGGCTCAAGGCCGGCACGGTCGCGCTG
>JAHIQV010000054.1 GCA_018903185.1 Gammaproteobacteria bacterium
AAGCAATTGCGGATTTAATAATTCTTATCCCACCCAACCATCGCGACGGAGATATCCCCATGGCTCGAATCGTCATTCTCGGCGCCGGTCTCGGCGGCATGCCCATGGCCTATGAAATGAAGGCACTGGCCCGCCCCGGCGATACGGTCACGGTCATCAGCGAAGCACCCAAGTTCCATTTCGTCCCGTCCAACCCCTGGGTGGCGGTGAACTGGCGCACCCGAAAAGACATCGAGGTCGACATCGCCCCGGCGTTGGCCAAAAAAGGTATCGAGTCCATCATCCAGCGCGCCAAACGCGTCCACCCGGACGCCAACCAGGTCGAACTGGAAGACGGCAGCCGGGTGGACTACGACTACCTCATCATCGCCACCGGCCCCAAGCTGGCCTTCGACGAAGTCGAAGGCCTGGGTCCGTTTGGCGGCCACACGCAGTCGATCTGCCACGTCAGCCACGCCGAGACCACCAAGACAGCCTGGGACGCGTTCGTTCAGGCGCCCGGCCCGATCGTGGTCGGTGCCGTGCAAGGCGCTTCGTGCTTCGGCCCGGCCTACGAGTTCGCGATGATCATGGACACCGACCTGCGCAAGCGCAAGATCCGCGACAAGGTGCCCATGACCTTCGTGACCTCCGAGCCCTACATCGGCCACCTGGGCCTGGGCGGCGTGGGCGATTCCAAGGGCATGCTCGAATCGGCCATGCGCCAGCGCCACATCAAGTGGATCTGCAACGCCAAGACCACCAAGGTGGAAGCGGGCCAGATGTTCGTCACCGAGCACGACGACCAGGGCAAGCCCATCAAGGACCACGTGCTGCCCTTCAAGCACTCCATGATGCTGCCCGCCTTCAAGGGCGTGGACGCGGTGTTCGGCATCGAAGGCCTGACCAACCCGCGTGGCTTCATCACCATCGACGAGCACCAGCGCAACGCCAAGTTCAAGAACATCTTCAGCATCGGTGTCTGTGTCGCGATTCCGCCGGTGGAGGTCACCCCCATCCCCTGCGGCACGCCCAAGACCGGCTACATGATCGAGTCCATGGTCACGGCGACGGCGCACAACATCCGCGAACTGCTCGACGGCCAGGAGCCCACGCACAAGGCCACCTGGAACACGGTCTGCCTGGCCGACTTCGGCGACACCGGCGCGGCCTTCGTGGCCCTGCCGCAGATCCCGCCGCGCAACGTGAGCTGGTTCAGCGAAGGCAAGTGGGTGCACCTGGCCAAGGTCGCGTTCGAGAAGTACTTCATGCGCAAGATGCAGAAGGGCACGTCCGAGCCGATCTACGAAAAGCTCATCATGGACTTCATCGGCATCACCAAGCTCAAGGGCAAACAAGGCCCTTGATCCAGCTGCGAAGCGCGGTGGCACGCACCCTCAGTGCGGCGCGGGTTCCGCCTCCCAGCGCTGCACAACCTTGCCGTGGCTGTCCACGCTTTCGAGCTGCACCTTGAAGCCCCACAGACGGGACACGTGCTTGAGCACCTCCCGGACGTCGTCGCTCAGGGGCCGGTCGTGCTGGCGGCTGTGGCGCAAGGTGAGCGAACGGTCGCCGCGAACGGCCACATTCCAGACCTGGATGTTGGGCTCCCGTTCGCTCAGGTCGTGTTGTCGCGCCAGCGCTTCGCGAACCCGTCGATAGCCCGCCTCGTCGTGGATGGCGACCACTTCCAGTTCCAGTTCTGCCGCGTCATCGACAATGGAAAACAGCCGCATCTCGCGCATGAGCCGCGGTGAAAGAAACTGCCCGATGAAGCTTTCGTCCCGGTAGTTGCGCATGGCGTGATGCAGTGTCGACCGCCAGTCGCTGCCCGCCAGATCGGGAAACCACTGCCGGTCTTCCAGCGTGGGGTTTTCGCAGATGCGCTTGAGATCGCTGAACATCGCAAAGCCCAGCGCATACGGGTTGACACCGCTGTAACCCGGGTGTCCCACCGGCAGCTGGCAGACCACGTTGGTGTGCGAGCGCAGGAACTCGATCATGAAGCCATCGGTCAGGCGGCCTTCGTCGTACAGGGCGTTGAGCAGGGTGTAGTGCCAGAACGTGGCCCACCCTTCGTTCATCACCTGGGTCTGGCGCTGCGGGTAAAAATACTGCGCCACCTTGCGCACGATGCGCACCACCTCGCGCTGCCAGGGTTCCAGCAGCGGCGCGTGTTTCTCGATGAAGTACAGCAGGTTCTCCTCGGGCTCGGGCGGGAAACGCCGGCTGGACTTTTCCACCTGCTTGTCCGACCCCTTGGGCAGGGTGCGCCAGAGGTCGTTGACCTGCTGCTGCAGATAGGCCTCGCGGTCCTTGCGCCGCACCTCTTCCTCCGCCAGCGAAGGCTTTTGCGAACGCCGGTAGCGGTCCACGCCCTGGCTCATGAGCGCATGGCACGAATCCAGCAACGCCTCCACCGCTTCGATGCCATGCAGCTCCTCGCACTCCGTGACATAGTTTCGGGCATAGACCAAGTAGTCGATGATGGACTCGGCGTCGGTCCACATGCGGAACAGGTAGTTGCCCTTGAAGAACGAGTTGTGGCCGTAGCAGGCGTGCGCGATCACCAGCGCCTGCATGGTCATGGTGTTCTCTTCCATCAGGTAGGCGATGCAGGGATCGGAGTTGATCACGATCTCGTAGGCCAGCCCCATCTGACCGCGCCGGTAGTGTTTCTCGGTCGCGATGAACTGCTTTCCGAAGGACCAGTGGCGGTAGTTGACCGGCATGCCCACCGAAGCGTAGGCATCGATCATCTGTTCGGCGGTGATGACCTCCAGTTGCACCGGGTAGGTGTCCAGTCCGAAGTCGCGCGCCACGCGCGCAATCTCTGCGTGGTAGGTCTCGATGAGTTCAAAGGTCCAGTCCGATGGACAGGGCAAGGGCTGCCGGTCCCGGCCCGCGGGAGCGGGATCGCCGCCAACCTCGGGCACCGGTTCCCGCGGTGCATCTTCGGCGTGCATCATGAGGTACCTGCCTTCCTGAACAGCTCGCGAAACACCGGGTAGATGTCGGCGGCATCGGTGATCCGGCGCATGGCAAAGTTCGG
>JAHIQV010000461.1 GCA_018903185.1 Gammaproteobacteria bacterium
CGCTGCATGCGCACCAGCAACATCTGCATCTGCCCGGTGGACGGGGCTTCCCGGTCAAAGATCGGCAGGTGCGTGTTGGCCAGGCCGTGTATGCGCAGCAGATCCTGTGGCAGGTCCCGCTCGGTCAGGGTGATCAGGTGGGTGACGCCCACCGCCCCCAGCAGGTCGAGGTCGTATTCGATCGGCGCCACCACGCCGGGCTGCGGACAACCCGCCAGCACACCCGGCACGATCCAGCGAAAGCGCCGGGGTCCCTGCCCCCCACTGAGGACCGCCTGCCCCACCATCGAGGCCAGTTCCACCCCCGTGGGCAAGGTCGGCGGCAGCGCAGCGAGACGACGCACCGGCTCTGCAGGCGGGTTGACCATGGCGCGCTTCGTGACAACGGGTTGCGCCATCGCCTCTGACAGGCCCGCCTGGGAGGCACGGGCCACGACCACGGTCGCCGGTTCGGGCCGCCGGGTGGCCTCTTCCTGCGAAGCCGCCACAGCGGCCAGAGCCGCAGGGGGCAGCGGGGCCGGGGCCACCGCGTCGGCGTCCAGATCTTCCGCTCGCGCGTCGGGCGAGGGCAGGTCCAGGCTGCCGCTGCGAAGGAACTGTTCAACCCATTCGTTGGCCGGATGATCGAAAAACCGCTCTGCGGGCTGGTGCGCCAGGATCCGCCCGCCACCGAGCAGGGCCACCGAGTCGGCCAGCAGGCGTGCCTGCTGCTGGTTGTGCAAGGTCACCAGCAGCTTCAGCTCCGTGCCCACCTGGCGCAACCAGTCCAGCAGACTGGCACTTTCGCGAGGGTCCAGCCCGTAGGTGGGTTCGTCCACCAGGAGCATCTCCGAGCCGGCCGCCGCCAGGGCGAGCACGCGCACACGCCGCTGCTGCGACGAGGGCAAGTCCATCATGGGCTGGTCCAGCAACCCCGCCAGCTCCACCGCCTGGAACCGTTCCAGGCACTCCTGTGCCCAGGCACGCCACTGAACGCCGCTGCGATGCCCGTCTGCGGGCTGCGCTTCCCGCAGCACCTCGAACACGGTGCGTGCCGGGCTGCGAACGTGCTGAGCGACCAGCTGGGGTCGGTATCCCGGTTGCAACGCACGCCCCCGGAGCCAGCCGTGGCCCCAGCTGCGGTGCACGGCGTGGCCGTCGAACTGCCCCGCCAGGCTGCGCAGCAAGCTGGACTTGCCGGTCTTGACCGGCCCCATCAGCACATCAATGCCCGTGGGCGCCAGCGCCAGATCGCACTCGGCCAGGATGACCCGGGAACCGAAGGCGAGGCCAAAACCCTGCAGGCACAGGCTGGTGTTGTGCAGTGGCTGCTCCGGTGAGTCCGACGCCATGTGCCGGCTCAGACCTTGGACTCCAGCTCGGGCATGGCCATGCGCGCCTTGGTCAGCACCATGCCCAGGTTGGCGGACTTGCGGCACACGAACACCGCCACATAGTTCGAATAGCGCTTGCCGCGCAGGAACACGTGGATCAGGTTGTCGCTGTTGACGATGATTTCCTGGAAGTAGTGGTGGTCGCTGGCGGCCAGGCCACGGGACTTGTTGAACATCTGTTCGATGGCCGTCACGTTGCTGCCCGCGAACAGGTCGCCGGTGGCGGCGGCCACGAGGTCGATCACCTCGCTCGGGTGGGAGTCCACCGTCTTGATCGCCAGCAGCATGCCGGACTGAATGTCGACGTAACCCGCCGCGACGCACTCGGGGATGCCGCCGGATGCGGTGGCCAGTTGTTGATCCAATGTCGACATGAAAGAAATTCCTTATATAAGCCAAACAGACCGTGGTAGGTTATCTGTTCGATCAGGCAACCTCTGTGCACAATCTTGAGGAAAATCCCCAAAACCGATACAAGGTATAACTAAATGGATGAACGGTCCGGCCGTTCTGGCGGTGCGGCGCGGCTGCCGAACACCGCCCGCCCCACGCGCACCATCGTCGAGCCGGCGGCAATGGCGGCGTCGAGATCGTCGCTCATGCCCATGGACAGCGTGTCCAGCCCCAGACCGCGCGCATTCAGTTCGTCAAACAGTGCTCGGGCCTGAAGAAACACGGCGCGCTGGGCTTCAAAACTGTCGGCCGGCTCGGGAATGCACATCAGCCCACGCAACCGCAGGCGCGGCAATTGCGCCACGGCGATGGCCAGGCCGGGCAACTCGGCTGGCGTGACGCCCGACTTGTTGGCGCCGCCATCCACATTCACCTGCAGGCACACCTGCAACGGTGCCCGATCCACCGGCCGCTGCTCGCTCAGTCGCTGCGCGATCTTGAGCCGGTCCACCGACTGCACCCAGTGAAAGTGAGTGGCCACCTGCCGGGTCTTGTTGCTTTGCAGCGGCCCGATGCAGTGCCATTCGATGCCGGCCCCGGGAAGCAAGTCCTGCAAGGCGAGGATCTTCTCCACCCCTTCCTGGACGTAGTTCTCGCCAAAGGCACGCTGACCCGCGAGCCAGGCCTGGCTCACCGCATCCGGCCCAAAGGTCTTGGACACCGCCAGCAGCGTGACGGCGGTCACATCCCGGTCGGCCCGGGCACACGCTGTGGCGATGTGGCCTCGTACCTGTTGGAGATTGTCTTCAATCGTCGTCATAATCAGTCTGTAACACCAACACTGCACGGGACCCGGGATGGACATCACCCAACTGCTCGCTTTCAGCGTCAAGAACAAGGCATCCGATCTTCACCTCTCGGCCGGTCTCCCACCCATGATACGGGTGCACGGTGACGTGCGGCGCATCAACGTCGAGCCGCTGGATCACAAGATGGTCCACACCATGGTGTACGACATCATGAACGACAGCCAGCGCAAGCAGTACGAGGAGTTCCTGGAGTGCGACTTCTCGTTCGAGATCGAAGGTCTGTCGCGTTTTCGCGTCAACGCGTTCAACCACAACCGCGGTGCGGGTGCGGTGTTCCGGACCATTCCCAGCAAGATCCTGACGCTGGAACAGCTCAACGCACCCAAGATCTTTGGCGACCTGGCCTTGCGCCCGCGCGGCCTGGTCCTGGTGACCGGCCCCACCGGCTCGGGCAAATCCACCACGCTGGCCGGCATGGTCAACCACCTCAACGAAACCGAGTACGGCCACATCCTGACGGTGGAAGACCCGGTCGAATTCGTGCACGAGTCCAAAAAATGCCTGATCAACCAGCGTGAGGTGGGGCCCCACACCCTGAGCTTCGCCAACGCCCTGCGTTCGGCCTTGCGCGAAGACCCGGACGCCATCCTGGTGGGCGAAATGCGCGACCTGGAAACCATCCGCCTGGCCATGACCGCGGCGGAAACCGGCCACCTGGTGTTTGGCACGCTGCACACCTCCAGCGCAGCCAAGACCATCGACCGCATCATCGACGTGTTTCCGGCGGAAGAAAAAGACATGGTGCGTGCCATGCTGTCCGAATCGCTGGTGGCGGTGATTTCGCAGACGCTGTGCAAGCTCAAGGACGGCAGCGGCCGCGTGGCGGCCCACGAAATCATGATCGGCACCAGCGCCATCCGCAACCTGATCCGCGAAGCCAAGGTGGCCCAGATGTATTCCGCCATCCAGACCGGCAGCGGCGTGGGCATGCAGACACTGGACCAGAACCTGTCCGAACTGGTCAAGCGCAACGTCATCAGCGCGGCCGAAGCCCGAAGCAAGGCCAAGATCCCGGAAAACTTCCCAGGGTAAACATGCTCGCCCCCGTCGCTTGCTCGCTGCGCCCCGGATTGCCGCCTCAAGCGGCATTCCGCTCAGCCGCATCCCCCCCAGGGGGCTTTGCTCCCGGCCCGGCAAAGCCGGTTCCGCCGCGTTCTGAGCTGGCGTTCCAGCTTCCAACATTCCCCGCTCTCTGGAGCGTGGACCAAGTTTTTGAAACAAGGTAGTCCCTCATGGAACGCGACCAGGCATCCAAGTTCATCAACGACCTGCTCAAGCTCATGCTGAGCCGGTCTGGCAGCGACCTGTTCATCACGGCCGACTTTCCGCCCGCGATCAAGGTGGACGGCAAGGTCGTGAAGGTGTCGCCGCAGCCGCTCAACGCGGTGCACACACTGTCGCTGGCACGCGCCATCATGAACGACAAGCAGGCGGCCGAGTTCGAGCGCACCAAGGAATGCAACTTCGCCATCTCGCCACCCGCCATCGGTCGTTTCCGGGTCAGCGCCTTCATCCAGCAGGGCAAGGTGGGCATGGTGATGCGGACCATCCCGGCGGTGCTGCCCACCATCGACAAGCTCGGTCTGCCCCAGGTGATGAAGGACGTCAGTCTGTCCAAGCGCGGCCTGTGCATCCTCGTCGGCTCCACCGGTTCGGGCAAGTCCACCTCGCTGGCCGCCATGGTGGACTGGCGCAACGAGAACACCTTCGGCCACATCATCACCATCGAAGACCCGATCGAGTTCGTGCACCCGCACAAGAACTGCGTGGTCACGCAGCGCGAAGTGGGGCTGGACACCGACAGCTGGGACGCCGCCCTCAAGAACACCCTGCGCCAGGCCCCCGACGTGATCCTCATGGGTGAGATCCGCACGCGCGAGACCATGGAACACGCGATCCAGTTCTCGGAAACCGGTCACCTGTGCATGGCCACCCTGCACGCCAGCAGCGCCAACCAGGCGCTGGACCGGATCATCAACTTTTTCCCCGAAGAGCGTCGCCCGCAGTTGCTGATGGACCTGTCGCTCAACCTGCGCGCCATGATCTCGCAGCGCCTGGTGCCGCGCCAGGACAACAAGGGCCGTTTTGCCGCGGTGGAGGTTCTGCTCAATTCACCGCTGATCTCCGACCTGATCTTCAAGGGCGATGTCGCCGAGATCAAGGAGATCATGAAGAAAAGCAACCAGATGGGCATGCAGACCTTCGATCAGGCCCTGTTCAACGCTTTCGAGGCCAACCTCATCACACTCGAAGACGCCCTGCGCAACGCCGACTCGCTCAACGACCTGCGGCTGCAGATCAAGCTCAACAGCCAGCGCGCCAAGACGGTGGACCTGGCCGCGGGCACCGAGCACATGATGATTGTGTAGAGAAACACCCCCGCGCTGGCATGGCCCACCCCCGCGCCGCGTCCAAGGGCGCGTCACCCCCTCAAGGGGGCAACGCGATGCGGCCCGGCGGAACCGGTTCCGCCGCGTTCTGGGTGGGTCATCTCGCTCCGGCTGAACCGATTTCCCGGCACCTCTGTAAAGGCATCCCCTCATGAGTTCCATCGCCTCAAAAACATACGAATCTGTTGCGCCCAAGAAGGTCGCTTTTCTCGGCCTCGGCGTCATGGGTTTCCCCATGGCAGGGCATCTGGCCCGTGCCGGGCACCCGGTGACGGTCTACAACCGCTCCCCGGCCAAGGCGCAGGCCTGGATGGCCGAGTTCGGCGGCTCGGCCAAGGCGACGCCGCGCGAAGCGGCGATGGGTGCCGACATCGTGTTTTCCTGTGTGGGCAACGACGATGATCTGCGCGCGGTGACGCTGGGGGCCGACGGCGCTTTTGCCGGCATGGCGCCGGGCTCGGTGTTGGTGGACCACACGACCGCCTCGGCCGATGTGGCGCGCGAGCTGTATGGCGCCGCGAAGAACCTGGGGCTCGCGTTTGTGGACGCGCCTGTTTCCGGTGGCCAGGCGGGCGCCCAGAACGGCCTGCTGACGGTGATGTGCGGCGGTGATGCCGCCGAGTTCGAGAAGGTCCAGCCCGTGGCCATGGCATTCTCCCGCGCCTTCACGCTCCTGGGCGCCAGCGGTGCCGGCCAGCTCGCCAAGATGGTCAACCAGATCTGCATCGCGGGCCTGGTGCAAGGCCTGGCCGAAGCCATCGCCTTCGGCCAGAAGGCCGGCCTGAACATGCCCCAGGTGCTCGACGTGATCGGCAAGGGGGCCGCGCAAAGCTGGCAGCTCGACAACCGCGGAAAAACCATGGTCGCCGACCAGTTCGACTTCGGTTTCGCCGTGGACTGGATGCGCAAGGACCTGGGGCTGGTGCTGGATGAGGCCCGGCGCAACGGCGCGCGCCTGCCGGTGACCGCCCTGGTGGACCAGTTCTACGCCGACGTGCAGGCCATGGGCGGCAACCGCCTGGACACGTCCAGCCTGATCAAGCGCTTGAGGTAACCCCCCCGCGCCGGCTTCGCCGTCACCCCCCAGGGGGCGATGCGCGTGGCCCGGCAGAGCCGGTTCCACCGCATCCTGGGTTAAGGCACCCACGCCGGAGCTAAGGTTTGAGACGAGAGGGGGATTTGGTTCCAGGGCACCGCGGAACCGGCTTTGCCGGGCCGCCAGTGCCGCCCCCTGGGGGGTGACGGCGAAGCCGGCGCGGGGGGAGCCTATTTCATCCGGGCCAGCTCTTCTTCGCTGATGATTTCGAACAAACGGACCACGCGTTGCGCGCCCTTGGTCGTGCGCGCCACTTCGGTGGCCTGATCGGCTTCGCGCTGGGTCACACGGCCCATCAGGAACACCGAACCACGTTCGCTCACCACCTTGAAGGAGTTGGTCGAGAGGTTCTTGGCATCCACCAGACCGGCCTTCACACGCCCCGTCAGCAGCGTGTCTTCGGCCTTTTCCCTGAACGTGGGACTGTTGGTGATCTCCAGCTCGTTGAACACCGACGCCACATTGTCCGTCTTGCTGACAGTCTCGCTCGCCAGGGCCTTGTCGCGCTCGTTGGCAACCTCGCCGGTCAACAGCACGCGGCGGTTGTAGCTGGTCACACTGATGCGGGCGCGGCTGCCCATCTGCTCGCGCAGGTGGCTGGCGGCGCGCAGTTCAATGCCCTGATCGTCCAGTTGGGCCCCGGAGCTGCGCCGGTCGGTGGCCACGACGGCACCGGTCAAGGCCCCACCCACCATCAATGGTGCGCAGGCGGACACGGTGGCCGCGAGCGCGGCCACACCCAGGATGCTGGCCGCCAGACGGCCGGTCGACGAGAAACGTTTCATGCGAGGTTCTCCTGTTCGTTGATCAAGGTGTCAGGCAGGCCCAGCAACTGGGCGTCCACGCCGTCACAGATGCAGTGCAACACCAGGTGCTGCACTTCCAGAATCCGGGCCGGCAGCTCATGCGGCACGCACACGTGCACATCGGTATCGCGCAACAGCTGCGCCAGGCGACCACCGCGCGCGCCCGTGAGCGCCACCACCGACATGTCGCGTTCGTGTGCCGCTTCAATGGCCGCGATCATGTTGGCCGAATTGCCGGTGGTGGACAGTGCCAGCAGCACATCCCCCGCCTGACCCAGGGCCCGCACCTGACGGGCAAAGATCGAGCGGGCGTCAAAATCGTTAGCGATACCGGTCAGCACCGCCGCATCGGCCGACAGCGAAAACGCCGCCAGCTCGGGGCGCTCGCGGTCGTACCGACCCACAAAGCTGGCCGCAAAGTGCTGGGCAGCCGCGGCCGAGGGCCCGTTGCCGCAGCTCAACACCTTGCCCCCGCCGGTCACGCACGCCAGCACCGCGCCAATGGCCGCCTCCACCACCGGTGCGAGCGACTGCGCGCACTGGTATTTCAGGTCGGCGCTGTCGATGAACTGTTGTTGTATCCGTTGCAAGAGCATGAGGGGATCATAGCGGTGGGTGAAGTATCAAAAGGTTGCGCTCGCATCAAATGCCGCGCGATGCCATTCGAGGTGCGCCGACGCGGCGCCGTCGCCTTCCGGGGCACCCTTGCGCCCCTGGATCAGCACCACATCGAAGCGGCATGGGGGTTCTGAGCCAAGCCGCAGCAAAAAGTGCCGCGC
>JAHIQV010000462.1 GCA_018903185.1 Gammaproteobacteria bacterium
GCCTATGGCGGGTGTGTCGGCCAGCAGCGCTGCGGTCGCCCCCAATGACACGGCCTGCGCGCGGTGGAAGCGGTCGGCCAGGCGCAGCAGGGGCACGTCCTTATGCGCCGGCGCGCCGAGCGTCACGCCCCAGGGCAGGCCGGCTGCGTCGCCGCTGGTCAACATGCCGGCGGGCACGGCCACGGCGCTGTAGTCCAGCAGGTTCATGAAGTTGGTGTAGTAGCCCAGGTTCGAATTCAGGCGGATCGGGTCGGCCTGCATCTCGACGATGCGGTAGATGGTGCCGGCGGTGGGCGTGAGCAGGCAGTCGATGTCTTTCCACACGGCGTCGCACACGCGCTTGAGCGCCTTCAGCCGGTAGCTGGCCGCGAACGCATCGGCGGCGGTCTTTCCGCGCCCGCCTTCGATGATGGTCCGCACCGGCGGAAACACGGCCTCGGGTTGTGCGTCGATGAAGTCCTTGATGGCCACGTAGCGCTCGGCCACCCAGGGGCCTTCGTAGAGCAGGCGCGCGGCTTCGAGGAAGGGCGTGAGGTCCACGGTCACCGGCGTGCCGCCCAGGGCCTTCAGGCGTTCGATGGATGCTTCGAACAATCCGTGCGCGGCGGTGTTGCCGAAGAAGGCCAGGTCCTGCGCGCGCGGCACGCCGAAGCGGAACGGGCCGGCCGAGAAGTCCACGCCGAAGGGCTCGACGGGGCGGCTGAAGGCGTCGGCCTCGTCGTAGGCAGCGGCCACGGCCAGCACGGCCTGCGCATCGGCGGCGGTGAGCGCGAAGACCGACACCGTGTCGACCGACCGGCAGGCCGGCACCACGCCCGTGCCCGAGAGCAGGCCGATGCTGGGCTTGAGGCCCACGAGGTTGTTGAAGCTCGCGGGCACGCGGCCCGAGCCGGCCGTGTCGGTGCCCAATGAAAAACTCACCCAGCCCTTGGCCACGCTCACCGCCGAGCCCGAGCTGGAGCCGCCCGAGACGAACGCGGGGTTGAAGGCGTTCTGGCAGGCGCCGTAGGGCGAGCGCGTGCCGTTCAGGCCGGTGGCGAACTGGTCGAGGTTGGTCTTGCCCAGCGGCACCGCGCCCGCCGCCAGCAGCTGCTGGATCAGGAAGGCGCTCTCGCCCGGGGTGTAGGCGAACTCGGGGCAGCCCGCGGTGGTGGGGATGTGCGCGAGGTCGATGTTGTCCTTCATCGCAAACGGCACACCGTAGAGCGGCAGGCTCGCCGGATCCACGCCGTCGAGATGCGCGAGGAAGGGTTCGATCTCTGCATCGGTGAGGCGGTGGATGAAGGCGTGGTGCGTGTCGCTGGCGCAGCGGCGTTGGGCTTCGGCGACCACGGCGCGCACGGTGGCGCCGCTGGCGTAGGCGGCTTGCAGGCTGGCGATGTCGAAAGAGAGGTTGCTCAGGTCCATGTTGGGCTCCTTGAATGTTTTTTGAATGAATGTCAGGTGGCTTCGTCGATCAGCACCAGCACGTTCTGCCCGGCGGCCACCGAGCCGCCCTGGGCGCACATCAGCTTGTGCACGGTGGCGCTGGCGGGGGCGAGCAGGTTGAACTCCATCTTCATGGACTCGATCACCATCAGCACGTCGCCGGCCTGCACCTGCTGGCCCTCGCTCACCGCAACCTTCCACACGTTGCCGGGCACGCTGGTGGCGATCAGGCGCCCGCCTTCGGGCAGGTCGATCTCGCTGTCGGGGCCGGCCGCTTCCACGTCGGCCTCGCTCGCCACCTCGGCCAGGCCGGCGGCGGCCCAGCGTTCACGCTCGGCTTCAAACGCCACCTGCTGCGTGGCCTTGAAGGCCGCGATGCTGGCCGCGTTGTCGGCGAGGAAACGGCGGTAGTCCTTCAGGCTGAAGCAGCCTTCTTCGGTGCGCAGCGCGTAGCCGCCGTGCGGGAAGTCGGCGCGGATGCGCAGCAGCTCGTCCTGGCTCACGGGATAAAAGCGGATCTGGTCGAAGAAGCGCAGCAGCCAGGGTTGCTCGAACACCGAGCCAGCCTCGCCATGGCGCCAGCGGTTCCACATCTGCAGCGTGCGGCCCACGAACTGGTAACCGCCGGGGCCTTCCATGCCGTAGACGCAGAGGTAGGCGCCGCCGATGCCCACGGCGTTCTCCGGCGTCCAGGTGCGCGCCGGGTTGTACTTGGTGGTCACGAGGCGCTGGCGCGGGTCCAGCGGCGTGGCCACCGGCGCGCCCAGGTACACGTCGCCCAGGCCGAGCACGAGGTAGGGCGCCTCGAACACGATCTTGAACACCTCGTCGATGCTGTCCAGCCCGTTGATGCGGCGGATGAACTCGATGTTGCTCGGGCACCAGGGCGCGTCGGGCCGCACCGACTGCATGTACTTCTCGATGGCGAGTTTGGTCTGCGGGTCGTCCC
>JAHIQV010000463.1 GCA_018903185.1 Gammaproteobacteria bacterium
CTATTTCCCGCTTTCTTGCAGTGCAGGCTTGCGTCTCTGCGGTTTCATGGGCATAGTGGACTCAAGACATCCCCGTGGCCGCCGGGAGGTCTGCCCGTCCGGCGGCTTGTGTCAACCCGGAGCATAAGGAGGCTCTTCTATGAACCTTACGATCAGCGGTCACCATCTCGAAGTCACGCCCGCCTTGCGCGGTTACGTCACGACCAAACTCGAACGCATTTCCCGACATTTTGACCAGGTGGTCGATATCAAGGTGCTGCTGACAGTGGACAACCTGAAGGAGAAAGACTTGCGCCAGAAGGCCGAATGCAATATCCATGTGAAAGGCCGGGATTTGTTCGCCGAAAGCGCACACGCTGATTTGTACGCAGCCGTGGACGAACTGGCAGACAAGCTCGACCGCCAGGTTCTGCGCTACAAAGACAAGAGCCAAGACCACCACCACGACTCGGCCAAGCGCCTGATGTGATGCGTGGAACCGGGCCGCGCCCTGCAGCCCGGTAAACAATGTTGCAATGCAACAGGCCGCTTCAAAAGTCAAGCGGCTTTTTTGTGCCTGCAGTCTAGCCACCGCCGCTCAACTCGGCATAATTTGCGGTCCAAGAGGCCCCCATGAATCGACTATCTGCCATATTGCCTGCTGCGCAAGTGCTCGTCAGCGTTGACGCGACCAGCAAGAAACGCGCGTTTGAAGAAGCGGGCTTGTTGTTCGAGACCCTGCATGGTCTCAACCGGGCCCTGATCACCGACAGCTTGTTCGCCCGCGAACGCCTGGGCTCCACGGGGCTGGGGCACGGCGTCGCCATTCCCCATGGTCGCATCAAAGGTTTGAAACAGCCGTTGGCGGCGGTGTTCCAACTGGCGAGTGCGATCGGTTTTGACGCGCCTGATGAGCAGCCGGTGCAGCTGATGATCTTTCTGCTGGTGCCCGAGGCGGCAACCCAGAAACACCTGGAAATCCTCTCGGAAATTGCCGAGTTGCTGAGTGACAGCGTTCTGCGCGAGCAGATGAAGACCTCGGTGGAGTCGGGCGCACTGCATCGCCTGATCACCGGGTGGCAGTCGGCCCATGCGGCTGCATGAAACCCACCGTCGTCAGCGCCGACGTCCTCTTTGAAGACCACCGTGATGCCCTGAAGTGGCAGTGGGTGGCAGGGCTGGGGGCTTCGGAGCGGCGGTTTGACGAGGTGGCCATCCGGGAGGCCCGTTCCGGGGCCGATCTGGTCGGTTATCTCAACTACATTCACCCCTATCGCGTACAGGTGTTTGGCGAGCGAGAGGTCGCTTACCTGACGAGCCCGAGCGAAGAAGACAACCGCCGCCGCGTGGCGCGCATCGTGACACTGGAGCCACCGGTGCTGGTGGTGGCCGATGGGCAGACCGCGCCTGATGCGCTCATGGCCATGTGCGAGCGGGCGCAGATTCCCATGTTTGCCACGCCCGAGCCGGCGGCTTTCGTGATCGATGTGCTGCGCGCCTACCTGTCGCGCCATTTTGCCGACCGTGCCTCGATGCACGGCGTGTTCATGGACATCCTGGGCATGGGGGTGATGATCACCGGTGAATCCGGCCTCGGCAAGAGTGAGCTGGGGCTGGAGCTGATTTCACGCGGCCACGGTCTGGTGGCCGACGATGCGGTGGATCTCTACCGCATCAACCAGACCAGCATCGAAGGCCGCTGCCCCGAGCTGCTGCAGAACCTGCTCGAAGTGCGAGGCATCGGTCTGCTCGACATCAAGGCCATCTTTGGCGAGACCGCGGTGCGGCGCAAGATGCGGTTGACCCTGATCGTGCACCTGGTGCGCAAGGAAACCATGGAGCGCGATTACGACCGCATGCCGCACGAGCCGCTGTACCAGGACGTGCTCGGTGTGCCGGTGCGCAAGGCGGTGATCCAGGTGGTGGCGGGTCGCAACATCGCCGTTCTGGTGGAGGCGGCGGTGCGCAATACGATTCTGCAGTTGCGCGGCATCGATACCTACCAGGAATTTGTTGCGCGCCACCGGGCGGCGATGTTGCACAG
>JAHIQV010000464.1 GCA_018903185.1 Gammaproteobacteria bacterium
GCACGGGCGGCGAGATCGGCGCTCATGCCGTAGACCGCGCAGGGCACGCCGCCACCCACCGGCTTGCCGAGCACGAGCGCGTCGGCCTCGATGCCGTGGGCGCGGGCGTAGCCGCCGGGGCCGGTGCTGATGGTGTGGGTCTCGTCCATCACGAGCAGTGCGCCGTGGCGGCGGATGAGGGCCTGTGCCTCGTCCCAGAATCCCGGTTCGGGCAGCACCATGCCGATGTTGGTCATCACCGGCTCGGCCAGCACGCAGGCCACGTCGCCCTGCGCCAGTGCCGCCTCCAGACCGGCCAGGTCGTTGAACTCGACCACCACCGTGTGTTGTGTCAGGTCGTGCACCTGGCCGAGCAGGCTGTCGCGTTGCACGGGCTGGCCGTTGACGAGATCGACGAACACGTCTTCGATGGTGCCGTGGTAACAGCCGTTGAACACCAGCAGCTTCTGGCGCCCGGTGGCGGCGCGGATCCAGCGCACGATGTAGCGGTTGGCGTCGGTCGCGCTCATGGCGAACTGCCAGAACGGGAGGCCGAAGCGTTCGGCCAGCAAGCTGCCCACTGCAGCGGCGTCGGCCGTGGCGAGCATGGTGGTGTAACCGCGCGTGGCCTGCTTCACCAGAGCGGCGGCGACCGGCGCAGGCGCGTGGCCGAACATGGCGCCCGTATCGCCCAGGCAGAAATCGACCAGGCGATGGCTGTCCACGTCGGTGACCTGGGCGCCGCTGGCCTGGCAGACGTGCAGGGCGAAGGGTGTGCCCCAGTCGTTCATCCAGTGCAGCGGCACGCCAAACAGCAGGTGTTCGCTGGCCTGGGCGGCCAGAGCGGCTGACGCCGGGTTGCGCTCCGCAAACGACTGGCGCTCGCGGGCGAGGAAGGTGAGGGCGCGGGTCCAGTCGAGGCCATTGCGGCTGGCCCGTTGAAGGGGGTGAGTGTTCATGGGCGCCACCTCAAACCAGCAGGAGAAGGTGCTCGCGTTCCCAGGAACTGATCACGCGGTTGTAGGTGGCGTATTCCAGCTCCTTCACCGCCAGAAAGGCGTCGATGAAGGCGCCGCCGAACACGTCGCGCACCGGCTCGCATTCGCGCATGCGGCGGATCGAGTCTTCCATGTGGCTGGGCAGCTCGAAGTCCATGTCCCAGGCGCTGGTGTTCATGGGTTCGCTGGGCTGGCGCTTTTCCACCATGCCGAGGTAGCCGGCGCCGAGCGTGGCGGCCATCGCCAGGTAGGGGTTCACGTCCACGCCGGGCACGCGGTTTTCCACCCGCCGGTTGGCGGCGTCGGACTCGGGCACGCGGATGCCGCAGGTGCGGTTGTCGTAGCCCCACTGCACGTTGATCGGTGCCGACATGAAACGCGAGAGCCGGCGGTAGGAGTTCACGTAGGGCGCCAGCATGGGCATGATCTGCGGCACGTAGCGCTGCAGGCCGGCGATGTAGTGGTGGAAAGCGGGCGTGGCCGAGTCGTCGGGCAGGCTGAAGATGTTCTGCTTCGTCTCGGCGTCCAGGATGCTCTGGTGGATGTGCATCGCGCTGCCGGGCTCGGCTTCCATGGGCTTGGCCATGAAGGTGGCGAAGATGCCGTGGCGCAGCGCGGTCTCGCGCACCGTGCGCTTGAACAGGAACACGCGGTCGGCCAGGTCCATGGGCTCGCCGTGGGTGAAGTTGATCTCCATCTGGCCGGCACCGGCTTCGTGGATCAGCGTTTCCACGCCCAGGCGGTGCACTTCGCAGAAGCGTGACAGCTCCAGGAAGAAGGGGTCGAAGTCGTTGACCGCGTCAATGGAATACGACTGCCGGCCAGCCTCCGGCTTGCCGGTGCGGCCCAGCGGCGGCTGCAGCGGTTCGTGCGGGTTCTGGTGGCGCGCCACCAGGTAGAACTCCATTTCGGGCGCCACCACCGGCTGCCAGCCCTGCGCTTCGTAGAGCGCCAGCACACGCCTCAGCACGCTGCGGGGCGCGAGCGCGACCGGCGTCCCGTCGAACTCTTCGCAGTCGTGGATGATCACCGCCACCTGCTCGGCCGCCCAGGGCACCATGCGCGCGGTGGCGAGGTCGGGCACACAGACCATGTCCGGGTCGGTGTCGCCGACGAAGGCGGTGTTGTCGGGTTGCTGGCCGTTGACCGTGTTGAGCAAGACGCTCTTGGGCAGGCGCATGTGGCCGGAGTTGAGGAACAGGTCCTTGGGCAGGATCTTTCCGCGGGCGATGCCTGTCATGTCGGGGATGACGCATTCCACCTCGTGGATGCGGTGCTGGGCGAGAAACTCGCGCAAGCTGTCGGTTGAAACGCTCATATGCAGCCTGATTTGATCAAAAGTGACCGCAATTCTGTCACTTATCTGAGTTGCCGAGAATATTTGATCAAATCTGGCGATTGGACGAAAAAAAGCGCGACCCGGAGGTCGCGCCTGGGAGAGCCAGCGTCTGTTGCTTACTCCACCTTGGCCTTTTCCCGCAGGCTGGCCTGGAACGCTGCCACTTTCTGCTGTTTCATCTGCTGGGCGATCTGGTCCTTGATGTCTTCGAGCTTGGGCAGCTGGGCCTGGCGCACATCGTCCACGCGGATGATGTGCCAGCCAAACTGGCTCTTCACCGGTTCCTGTGTCATCTGGCCCTTTTCCAGCTTGACCATGGCTTCGGAGAACTCGGCCACGTAGCTGGACGCGTTGGCCCAGTCGAGGTCGCCGCCGTTGGCGCCGGAGCCCGGATCCTTCGACTGCTTCTTGGCGATGTCTTCGAATTTGGCGCCGCCCTTGATGGACGCGATGACCGCTTTGGCTTCGTCTTCCTTCTCCACCAGGATGTGGCGGGCGCGGTATTCCTTGCCACCATTGCTGGCTGCGAACTTGTCGTATTCGGCCTGGATTTCAGCGTCCGTCACCGGGTTCTTCTTTTCATAGTCCGCGAACAGCGCGCGGATCAGGATGGTCTGGCGGGCCAGTTCCATCTGGTCCTTGTATTCGGCCAACGCGGCCACACCGCGTTTTTGTGCTTCCTGCATGAAGATTTCACGCAGCACGACTTCTTCTTTCAGCTGGGCACGCACCTCGTCGGTCACCGGACGGCCCGATGCCTCGATCTGCTTGGCCAGCACCTCAACCCGCGCGGTCGGTACGGCTTTGCCGTTGACAATGGCCACGTTTTGCGCAGCGGCCCAGGGAGCGGCTGCAAGAAGGACGGCCGCGGTCAGGGCCGACAGGGAAAATTTCATGGTGTTCCTCGGGTGAAAAAAACGGGGGGCCAACGGGCAGGGAGGGGTGCGAGGCCCGTGTTCTGGCTGGTCAGGTCTGGATTTCAATCGCCAGCGCGTGCAGGCCCGCGTCGGTGAATTTTTGCAGCGCATCATACACAAGCCGGTGTTGCGCCACGCGGCTTTTGCCAGCGAAGGCCAGCCCGCCGATGCGCACCCGGAAATGCGTGCCGTGGCCCAGGCCGTTGGCGCCCGCATGGCCGGCGTGGGCCGCACTTTCGTCGATCACTTCCAGCACCTCGGGCGCCAGGGCCTCGCGCAGCGTTGCTTCCAGAGCGGGGGCGGTGGTGATCACGGGGGTGGGTGTTGCGTTCATGGTTTCTGGGCTCCGTCGCCGGGGGTGTCGCCGTCTTTCAGGTAGCGCGCGATGTACAGGCCCTGACCGACGATGAAGACAATCGGGAACACATAACCCCAGAGCTTGAAGTTGACCCAGTCTTCGGTGGAGTAGTAGGCCGCCACATAGGCGTTGATGCTGGCCATGAAAAGGAAATAACCGATCCAGATCACGGTGAGCCGCGCCCACACCGCGGTGGGCAGCGTGAGCTGGCTGCCGAGCAGGATCTGCAGGAAATTCTTCTTCCAGATCCAGAGCGCCGCACCCAGCACGATCGCCATGCTCGCGTACAGCACGGTGGGTTTCCACTTGATGAAGCGCTCGTCGTGCAGGGCCAGGGTGAGGATGCCGAACACGATCACCAGCACCAGCGTGACCTTCTGCAGGGTCTGCAGCCGGCGGTCGATGGCGTAGATGAGGCCCGTCTGCACCAGCGTGGCGACCATGAGCACCGCGGTGGCGGTGTAGATGTCGTGCAGCTTGTAGGCTGCGACAAAGAGGCCGATGGGAAAGAAGTCGATGAGAAAACGCATGGTCCGATTATCGGGCTTGTGTGCCGGGTGCCGTGCGACAGGGGGTTTCGCCCTGTACCCGGGTCGGTGCCGGAACTTCAAACACCATCGGTGCTCTACAGTGCTCCTTTGGCCACAACGAAGCTTCACCAACCATGCTCGCCACCGAACAACAGTCCATCCTGACCATCACCCTGCTGGCCGCGTTTGCGGACGGCCACAAGGCCGACACCGAACGTGAGGCCATCCGCAGACTGGCCGAGACGCTGGGACACGAAAGCGGCGGCGCCGGGCTGGCCCAGCTGTACCAGGACGTGCTGCTGAAACGGGTCTCGCTGGGCGACGCCGTGGCTGGCCTGGTGGACGCCGGACAACGCCAGCTCGCTTACGAGATGGCCGTGTGTGTCTGTGATGCCGACGGGCGCCAGAGTCCCGCGGAAACGGCCTTCCTGGCCGACCTGAAAGCCCGTTTGCAACTCGACGCGGCAGAGGCCTCGGCGTTCGAACGCGACGAAGCGGCGGTTCTCGATGCAGCCGACAATGCGGCACCGATGGCCGTGCCAGCGGTCGCAACCGCCTCGACGGCGCCACCTGCGTCACAGAACGCGCCGCGGGATGCCGCCCTTGACGCCCAGCTTGACAAGACCATCCTGAACGCAGCGATGCTCAACGGTGCGCTCGAATTGCTGCCGCAATCCTGGGCCTCGATGGCCATCATTCCGCTGCAGGTGCGCATGGTCTACAACATCGGCAAGTCCCATGGCGTGGAGCTGGACCAGGGGCACATCCGCGAGTTCATCGCAGCGGCGGGCGTGGGTGCGACCTCGCAGTACATCGAGCAGTTCGGTCGCAAGCTGCTCGGGGGCCTGCTGGGCAAGGTGGCCGGCCGCGCCGTGGGCGGTCTGGGCCGCGCCGCCACCGGCATGGCGTTTTCGTTTGCCACCACCTACGCCCTTGGTCAGGTGGCCAAGCGGTATTACGCGGGTGGCCGGGTGATGAGCACGGCGCTGCTGCAGGAGACTTTCCAGAATCTGCTCACGCCGGCCAAGCAGTTGCAGGCGCAGTACCTGCCGCAGATCCAGGCACAGGCCCAGTCGCTGGACATGGGCAAGGTGCTGGCGATGGTGCGTGGCGGCTGAAGTCAACGGCGGATTTTGTTACAAGCACAGACACGCCGCCCTCCTGATGTCTGGCGGTTTTGCCCCAGAATCGGCAAGGGGTTTCTGTTCGCTTCCGCACGGTGGCCGAGCCACTCCCTTGTTATTGTTCGACGCACCCCATTTCACTTCAGGACACATCCTATGACGACGCACATCCGACGTGGTTTCAAACTGATCGGGCTGAGCCTGGCCATCGCCGCACTCACTGCCTGCGGCGGCAACGACGATCCCTTGCCGGGTGACACCTCGGGCGATCTGGTGGCCAAGTACATCGGCTCCTGGGAAAGCGGGTGTTATGAAGACAGTGGCGCTTCGGCCCATCTGCGCGCCGACTTCACCAAGGCTTCTGCCACCGGCTTCACCGGTGAGGTGGTGGCCTACGCCTACATCGGCACCTCGTGTTCCGGCCCGAGCGTCAAGAATGAGAAGGTGTTCACCAACATGGTCATGTCGCATGACGGCACCAAGGTGGTCGGCGGCGTGACCGCAGACAAGTTCGCCGGCACGGCCGACCAGGGTTCGGCCAAGGTGCTGCTGACCGTGAGCGGCAACACCCTTCGGATCGGCGATCCTGACGCCAGCAAGGACGCTCAGGGCTACCCCAACGCGTTTTACGACAAGTCCATGTCGCGCATCTGATTCGTTTCTGAAGAAGAGGCATCGGCGCCCGTCACCCACCCGTCAGGTAGGTGACGGGCTTTTCATTTCACGGGCACCAGCTTGCGCCTGAAGATACCGGTCACCATCAGGGCGCCGAAAGGGACGAATGCGGCACCCAGCAGCTGCAGCGTCTCGGTCGCGGTGAGCGAGCCCTTGTTCCGGGCATTCAGCACCAGCAACGAGTACACGATGAACGCCCCGCCGTGGATCGGTCCCATGACCGACACCGCTTCGGGTAGACCAGCCAGGCGTTTGAGCGGCACGGCCACGCCCAGCAGCAGCAAAAGGGTGGCACCCTCGGCGAGGGAGGCCCAGCGCAACTGGCGCAGGCGGGAGACAGCAGGGTTCATGACGTGATAAAAAATGGGGCGCCAAAGCACCCCAGAAAATGAGAAACAAGATCAGTGTCGCAAGCATTGCGGCGTTGCACCTTGCTTTCCGTCAAGCGCCAGGACCCCGTTTCACATCGCCGCTTCCAGCATGGCGCGGTATTCCTCCGCGCTGGCGATGCGCGGGTTGGTCTTGTGGCAGTGGTCGGCCAGCGCGCCCTCGATCACCTTGTGAAACAGGTCGGGTGTCACGCCCATCGCGGCCAGTCCGCTGGGCAGACCCAGGCGGGCGTTCATGTCCTTGATCGCTTCGCCGATGTCGCTGCCGCTGGCCAGACCCATGGCGTGGGCCATGCGCTGCAGGCGGTTTTCTTTCCGGATGGATTCGGCCCCGGCGTTGAATGCGATCACCGCGGGCAGGAACATGGCGTTGAGCGTGCCGTGGTGCAGGCGCGGGTTGACGCCGCCCAGGCTGTGACTGAGTGAATGCACGCAGCCCAGGCCTTTCTGGAACGCCATCGCCCCCTGCATGCTGGCGCTCATCATGTTGAGCCGCGCCTCGCGGTCGCTGCCGTCTTGGGTGGCGCGCTCGATGTGCGCCCAGCCGCGCATCAATCCGTCCAGAGCAATGCCATCGGCCGGTGGGTTGAAGGCAGGTGCCATGAAGGTTTCCATGCAGTGGGCGATCGCGTCCATGCCGGTGGCCGCGGTCAGCATGGGC
>JAHIQV010000465.1 GCA_018903185.1 Gammaproteobacteria bacterium
CGACTTTTTCCCGCCCGATTTTTCGCAGTGGAAGCTGTACCTGAGCGAGATCATCATCACGCTGCAGATCGCCCTCTGGGGCACGGCGCTGGCCGTGCTCACCGCCATCCCGCTGGGCCTGCTGGCCTCCAGCAACATCACGCCCTGGTGGATCCACCAGCCGGTGCGCCGCCTGATGGACGCGTTCCGCGCCATCAACGAAATGGTGTTCGCCATGCTGTTCGTGGTGGCGGTCGGCCTCGGCCCTTTCGCCGGTGTGCTGGCGCTGTGGATCCACACCGCGGGCGTGCTGGCCAAGCTGTTCTCCGAAGCCGTGGAGGCCATCGACCCGCAGCCGGTGGAGGGCATCCGTTCCACCGGCGCCAGCGCGCTGCACGAGATCGTCTACGGCGTGATTCCGCAGGTCATGCCGCTGTGGATTTCCTACATGCTCTACCGCTTCGAATCTAACGTGCGCTCGGCCTCGGTGGTGGGCATGGTGGGCGCGGGCGGCATCGGCGTCGTGCTGTGGGAAATCATCCGCGGCTTCCAGTACGCCGAGACCTGCGCCGTGATGCTGATGATCATCGTCACGGTGAGCGTGATCGACGTCATTTCCTCTCGGATTCGCAAGGTCCTGATCTGAGATGGTGCTGGCCGGCATAGAGTCGGCACCATGCTGATCTCGCACCGCACTTCGGTGGTCGCCCGCCTGGGCACCGCGCAGACCCTGGCCTGGGCCTCGTCCTACTACCTGCCGGCCATGCTGGCCACGGCGATGGCTGCGGACCTCGGCGTGTCCGTGACAACGGTATTTGCCGCCTTTTCGTTTGCCCTGATCGTGTCGGCGGTGTTTGGCCGCTGGGCGGGGCAGTTGATCGACCACCACGGGGGCCGCCCGGTGCTGATCGGCACCAACTTGCTGTTCGCGGCGGGGCTGGTGGCCCTGGCGCTGGCGCAGGGGCCGGTCCTGCTGTTCCTGGCCTGGGGCCTGATCGGCGTGGCAATGGCCGCAGGCCTGTACGACGCCGCCTTCGCGACCCTGGTGCGGCTCTACGGCCACGACGCGCGCAGCTCCATCACCGGCATCACCCTGATCGCCGGTTTTGCCAGCACCGTGGGCTGGCCGCTCACGGCCTGGCTGGAGCTCGAATTCGGCTGGCGCGGGGCCTGCCTGTGCTGGGCGGGCCTGCACCTGCTGCTCGGGCTGCCACTCAACGCATCCTTGCCGCGCAGCGCGGCAGCGTCCGGCGTGAGCCCGGTGCCGGCGGTGTCACCCACGGCCGCGCCTGTGGCGCCGCCGGGTGCCACGTTCTGGCCCACCATCCTGCTGTCGCTGGTCTTCGCCGTCACCTGGTTCACCAGCACCGCGATGGCGGCCCACCTGCCCAGCCTGCTGCAAGCCCACGGACTGACGCTGGCCGCCGCGCTGGCCCTGGCTGCCCTGGTGGGGCCGGCCCAGGTGGCGGCCCGGCTGCTGGAGTTCGGCTTCCTGCGCAAGGTGCACCCGCTGCTGTCGGCCCAGCTGGCGACGGCCGCGCACCCGCTGGGCGCTGTGCTGCTGATGGTGGTGGGTGGTCCGGCAGCGCTGTTGTTCACGGTCTTGCACGGCGCGGGCAACGGCATCCTCACCATCGCCAAGGGCACGCTGCCACTGGTGATCTTCGGGCCGAAGGGTTACGGGGCGCGACAGGGCTTGCTGATGGTGCCCGCGCGGGTGGCGCAGGCTTTTGCGCCGCTGGTCTTTGGCCTGGCGATCGATCGGCTCGGGGGCGGTGCGCTCTGGGTGTCCACCGGGGTGGGCCTGGTCGGCCTGGCTGCGCTGGTGTGGCTGCAGCGCAGCGGTTCGGTGGTGCGGTAGAGGCGTTGCTGCCTGTAGTTGTTGCACCTCGCGTGCCAAGGCGTGTGCGGGCAGGCCGCAGCGCTTCAGTGAGGCGGTCGGCGCTTTGCACCGACTCCCCTGCGATGCTCGCGGCCGTGGCCCGTCGCACAACTCGCTGCGTTCGCTGCGCTCTCTCCGCTCAGACAAGTGCGACGAGTCAGATGACGAAGCGCGCTGCGCGCGCGGCCACGGCCACTGCGCTTCTCGGCGCCTCACAAGGCGCGCTGCGGCCTGAGCGCACACGCCTTGGCAGAAAAGGTGTTGGC
>JAHIQV010000466.1 GCA_018903185.1 Gammaproteobacteria bacterium
ACCGTCGAGCTGGCGGCCGCCGTGGTTGCTGACCACGATGGCATCGGCCCCGCTGGCCACAGCGAGCTTGGCGTCTTCCACGTCCATGATGCCTTTGAGGATCAGCTTGCCGCCCCATTGCTGCTTCACCCAGGCCACGTCTTGCCAGTTCAGCGTCGGGTCGAACTGCTCGTTGGTCCAGGACGCGAGTGAACTCATGTCGCTCACACCCTTCACGTGGCCCACCAGGTTGCGGAAGGTGTGGCGGCGCGTGCCCATCATGCCCAGCACCCAGCGCGGCTTGGTCGCGATGTTGAGCACGTTGCCCAGCGACGGGATCACCGACGCTCGCATCTTGTTTTTCAAATCCTTGTGGCGCTGGCCGATCACCTGCAGGTCGAGCGTGAGCACCAGCGCGCTGCATTGGGCCACCTTGCAGCGTTCGATCATGCGGGCCATGGCCTCGCGGTCGCGCATCATGTAGAGCTGGAACCAGAACGGCGCGGTGGTGTGTTCGGCCACGTCTTCGATCGAGCAGATGCTCATGGTCGACAGCGTGAACGGGATGCCGAACCTTTCGCAGGCCTTGGCCGCCTTGATCTCGCCATCGGCGCTCTGCATGCCCGTCAGCCCCACGGGCGCGATGCACACCGGCATCTTCACGGCCTGGCCCACCATCGTCGTGGCGGTCGTGCGGTTCTCCATGTTCACCGCCACGCGCTGGCGCAGCTTGATCTTCTGGAAATCGTCGCTGTTGGCGCGGTAGGTGCTCTCGGTCCAGGAGCCGGAATCGGCGTAGTCGTAGAACATGCGCGGTACGCGTTTTTTGGCCAGCACGCGCAGGTCTTCGATGGTGGTGATCACGGTCATGGGTTTGTCTCCGGGGTGTCGTTGGGTGAGCTGCACGCGATGTTAGCGAGGCGGGCCGGAAATGGCTTGTGAAAGCGGGACAGTGGGGGTTGAAATTTCTGATGCCCCAACCGGGGGATGTCGCCGCGCCGAAGCGCCTTGGAGGCGTCAGGCGCCCGGCGTATCATGATCTGGCTGGGAGCCCACGCACCGGAGGAACACCATGACGCACCGTTTTTCGAAGCACGCTGTTCAAGTCCTTCAACCCCTGGCGGCTGCGGCCGCGCTGGCGCTGGCGCCGATGGTGGCGCAGGCGCAGACGGCGCCCACGCAATTGTGGGTTGACCTGTCCACCTCCACCATGCCCGGCATGCCCGACATGTTGCAGGGCGGTGTTGGCGGCATGATCGGCGGACTCTTCGGTGGCGGTCGTGGCGGTGGCGGCTCGCAGACCTACGGCCACGCCAGCGGCCGTTTCATCCAGCAGGGCAGCGGACCCAGCCTGACCGGCGCCTTTCCGCCCAACCGCGTGATCGACCTCGCGCTCTACAACCCGCGCCAACCCGGCGTTGAGGCGGCGCTCGCGATCCCGCCAACCATGGGCATGGGCGAGCAGCTGCCGCTGGTGCCGCCCAGCCCGGGTTTCAAGGAGCCGGGTGACAGCGCTCCCGGCGAGGTGCCCGAGGTCAAGGGCCGCCTGCTGGTGTACTGGGGTTGCGGCGACAAGGTGCGCCCCGGCCAGCCCAAGGTGATCAACCTCGCCAGCAACCCGGCCCAGTGGGCGCCGGTGCTGGCCGGGCGGCACGCGCCCGAGCGCGCCGCCAAGGTGGGCGCGCAGCACGCGCTCTACCCCAACGAGAAGAACACCGTGAACCCGAAGGCCGACACCTCGCTCGTGGGCGAACACCAGGTGCGCGGCGAAGGCGTGCCTGAGTCCATGCGCTTCCAGCTGGCCGAGCGGCAGGACCTCATGTCCGCCATCCGCCTGCAGAGCCAGGGGCAGCTCACGGAGAGCATCCAGCTGAGCTGGCTGACCGTGCCGCGCGCCCACGCCTACCACCTGCACGCCATGGGCGCGGTGGGGCAGGACATGGTGCTCTGGTCCAGCGCAGACAACGGCGACGCCGGGCTCGGCCTGTTCGACTACCTCACCGAAAGCACCAGTGCCAAGTGGGTGAAAGACAAGGTGCTGCTGTCGCCGGGCACCACCGAGTGCGCCGTGCCGCAGGGCATCTTTGCGAGCCCGGGGGGCGAGGCGGGCGGCGCCATGTTGCGCATGATCGCCTACGGCCCCGAGAGCACCCTGAGCCACCCGGCGCGCCCGGCCAATGCGCCCAAGTCCTGGCAGCCGGAGTGGACGGTGCGCGTGCGCACCAAGAGCCAGACCATGGCGATGCTGGGCATGGACATGGGGGGCATGGCCGGCGGCAGCGAGAGCAGCAGCGACAGCGCTCCCGCCGAGGCGCCGGAAGAGAAGCCCTCGGGTCTGCCCGGCGCGGCCGGCAGCATCCTGCGCGGCATCTTCGGCCGCTGAACCGGCGGCGCGCTTCAGCTGGCGGCGGGCAGGGCCTGCGCCCGCTCGGCTTCCGACAGCGGCTCCAGCCAGCCCAGCTGCTGTTCCAGCACCGCCACGGTGGCTTCCGACGCATCGGCGCCGCGCGCCTGCCGCTCGGTGATGCGCGCGCGCAGCACGTCCACCGGCGCCTCGCAGGCGAGGATGTGAAACGGCACGCCCGCGCCCTGCGCCAGCGCCGCGAAATCGGCGCGCTCGGCCGCGCGCAGAAAAGCCGCATCCACCAGCACCGTCCAGCCGTCGGCGAGCAGCATGCGCGCTCGCGACAGCAACGAGGCGTAGGTGTCGACGTGGGCCTGCGGGCTGTAGAGCCCGGCGTTCAGACCCGAGCCGCTGGCCGCCAGCACGCTCATGCCGTGCAGGCGCTTGCGCTCCACGTCGGAGCGCAGGCGGATCGCGCGTCCGCTGGTCTCGGCGGCGAGCCAGCGGCTGGAGGCCCAGGTCTTGCCGCTGCCAGAGAGGCCGTGGGTGATGAGCAGTTGCGGTGCGGGTGGGTGGGCGATGTCGCGCGCCAGCGCGAGGTAGCGCCGGGCTTCGGCCAGACACGCGTCGGCTTCGGGCGAGGCGCCTGCGCCGCCCAGCTGCCCCAGGCGTATCGCCGCCACCTTGGCGCGCACCCCGGCGCGGTAGCTGGCGAAGAAGGTCCACACGGTGTGCGAAGACACATCGCCGCTCGCATCGAGCCAGGCGCTCAGCAGCACGTTGGCCAGGCCGGGGCGGCCGTGGGCCAGCAGGTCCATCCAGACAAAGGCCATGTCGTTGGCCACGTCGATCCAGCGCAAGCCGTCGTTGAACTCGATGGCGTCGAAGGGCAAGACCTCGTCCTCGATCAGCACCAGGTTGGCCAGGTGCAGATCGCCATGCCCCTCGCGCACGCGGCCCTTCTGCCGGCGCCGGGACAGCAGCGGTTCGATGGCGTTGAAGCGCTGCTCGGTCCAGTCGCTCAGCTCGCGCACCAGGGCGGCGTCGGCGGGGTCGGTCAGGGCCGTGCGCAGGGTGCTGAAGTTGTCGCGCGGCCAGCGCATGGCCGCGGTCGGGTGGCCCCAGGGGTCACCGTTGCCGGCCACCGCGGCCCGGGCCTGAAACGCCGCCATGCGCCGCGCCAGCCCGCTCATGTGTTCGGGCGTCAGCGCGCCGCGCTCGCACAGGTGGTCCAGCCGGGCCGCCTCGTCGAAGCGGCGCATCTGCACCGCGAACTCGATCGCCTGCCCGGCGTCGGCCTTGCCGGGCTCGCCCCAGCGCGGCGCCTCGGGCGTGCCGGCGATGGGCAACACGCCCAGGTAGAGCTGCGTCGCGGGTTGGTCCAGGTTCTGGAAGCGCCGGTTCACCCGGATCTCGGTCTCGCTGGCCTGGCGGCGCAGGGCCAGGGTGCTGAAATCCATGAAGGGAAAACGCACCGGCTTCTTGATCTTGTAGGCGAAATCCCCCGCCAGCAACACCCAGGCGCCGTGCGTTTCCATCAGCTCCACGCGCTCCACCGGCTGCGGCTGCACGGCGGCGTACCGCGCCGGCTCCAGCAGGGCGGTGATCAAGGGCGGCAGCGCATCGTTCATGCGAGCCACTGTAAGCCAGCTCCCCCTGACGCTGCCTGACACCCTTCTTTCCTGGCTGCTTCAGAGGTGAAAATGATTTCCCAGCGACCCCCATAACGACGCCCGGAGACAGCAACCATGAACCTCGCCCACCTGCTCGAACGCGTGGCGCTTCAAGAACCTGCGCGCCCCGCCATCTTCAGCGGCGCCCGGTGCGTGGCTACCCACGGCCAGTGGGCAGATCGCGCCGCGCGAGTGGGCGCTCACCTTCTATCTGCCGGTCTGGCGCCCGGCGACCGCGTTGTGCTCTTCATGCGCAACCACCCGCGCTACCTGGAGCTGATGTTCGGCGCCTGGTGGGCCGGGCTGGTGGTGGTGCCGGTCAACGCCAAGCTGCACCTGAAAGAAGTGCAGTGGATCGTGGAGAACTCGGCCGCGCGCTGGGCCTTCGTGACCAGCGACGTGGCGCCCGACCCTGCGGCGCTCACCGGGCTGGACGGCGTGATGGACGCCGAATCCGCCGCCTGCACCGCGTGGCTGGAAGAGGGCGAAGCCCTGCCCGCCATCGAAGAACGCGCCGCCGAAGACACCGCCTGGCTGTTCTACACCAGCGGCACCACCGGCCGCCCCAAGGGCGTGATGCTCACGCACCGTAACCTGCTCACCATGGGGCTGACCTACTTCAACGACGTGGACGCCATCGCGGCCGGCGACGCCATCGCCTACGCCGCGCCCATGTCGCACGGCGCCGGCCTCTACGCCATCCCGCACCTCATGGCCGGCGCGCGCCACGTGGTGCCCGCTTCGGGCGGGTTCGATGCGGCCGAGCTGTTTGCGCTCGGCCGGCAGATCGGGCCGCTCTCGCTGTTTGCCGCGCCCACCATCGTCAAACGCATCGTGGACGAGGCCGAAGCGGCGGGATTGTCGCCAGAGCAGTGCGGCCAGAGCTTCAAGACCATCGTCTACGGTGGCGCGCCCATGTACGCGGCACACATCCAGCGCGCCCTGCGCGTGATGGGCCCGCGCTTCGTGCAGATCTATGGCCAGGGCGAAAGCCCCATGGTCGGCACCGCGCTCAGCCGCGAGCACCTGGCCGACGCCGGCCACCCGCGCCACGCCGAACGCCTCGCCTCCGTGGGTGTGGCGCAGACCCCCGTGCGCATCCGCGTCGCGGGGCCAAGCGGCGAGCCGCTGCCACCGGGCGAGGTGGGCGAAGTGCTGATCCAGGGTGACAGCGTCATGGCCGGCTACTGGCGCAACCCCGAAGCCAGCGCCGCCGCCGTGCGGCAGAGCTGGCTCTGGACCGGCGACATGGGCGCGCTCGACGTTGACGGCTTTCTGACCCTCAAGGACCGCAGCAAGGACCTCATCATCAGCGGCGGCAGCAATATCTACCCGCGCGAGGTGGAGGAGGTGCTGCTCACCGCGCCCGGCGTGGCCGAAGTGGCCGTGGTCGGCGCCCCCGACCCCGAGTG
>JAHIQV010000467.1 GCA_018903185.1 Gammaproteobacteria bacterium
CTCGCGGTCAACGACAAGTGGCTGCCCGAAGTGGATTTCACCTATTTCCTGAGCTCGAACCTGGCTGCCGAACTGATTCTCACCGTGCCCCAGAAACACACGCTGACCGCCGGCGGCGTCCCCATCGGCAGCCTGAAGCACCTGCCACCCACCTTGACGGTGCAGTACCACTTCACGGACTTCGGGGCCTTCAAGCCGTATGTGGGCGCGGGTCTGAACTACACCCGCTTCAGCTCGGTGAACCTGCCCGCTGGCGTGGACATCAAGCGCAACAGCTTCGGTCTGGCGCTGCAGGCGGGCATGGACTTTCGCCTGACGGACACGATGTACCTGAACGTCGATGTGAAGAAGGTCCAGATCGCCACCAAGGTGAGCGCGGGCGGCACCGAGATCGGCAAGCTGAAGGTGGACCCGCTGTTGCTGGGTGTCGGTGTGGGCTGGAAGTTCTGATCTCTGTCCGGTTCACCTGGGTCCGGGCCCGGCGCGTCCATCGACCGGGCTTTTTTTGCCCGGCGAATTTCAGCGTTCGTCGTAGCTCACCACCAGCCGGTCTGTTGTCGGCCGCGCCTGGCAGCTCAGCACAAAGCCTTTGTCGGTTTCCCAGGGTTCGAGCGTGAAGTTCTTGTCCATGGTGACAGCGCCTTCCACCACCTTGGCGCGGCAGGTGCAGCACACCCCACCGCGGCACGACCAGGGCAGGTCAAGGCCGGCGTTGAGCGCCACGTCCAGCACGTGTTCGTCCTTGCCCATGCGCAACTGGTGCGGCTTGCCGTCGAGCACCACGGTCAGCGCCACTTCGCCATCGGTGCGGACCGCCGGGTGGCCCAGCACCGCGGCCTGGCGCTGATCGGCGGGCAGGGCTTCCAGCGTCGGTGAGGTGAAACGTTCGGTGTGCACGCGGTCGGGCCGCACGCCGGCTTCCAGCAGCGCCTGCTGCGTTGCTTCGATCATGGCGTCAGGACCGCAGATGAACACCTCGTCCATGCTGC
The DNA here is from genome assembly GCA_018903185.1 of Gammaproteobacteria bacterium. Classification (GTDB taxonomy): domain Bacteria; phylum Pseudomonadota; class Gammaproteobacteria; order Burkholderiales; family Burkholderiaceae_C; genus Hydrogenophaga. Next base: position 990 of record JAHIQV010000467.1, read on the forward strand.
CCACCGGCAGCAGCGCGGCGATGATGGCGCGCACCTTGTCGCCGTCGATGCGACCTTCGAGCAGCGGCACTTCCTGCGCCTGGCGCGAGAGCACGTGTATCAGCGTCAGGCGGCCGGGGTAGCGGTCCTTCAGGTCCTGCAAAGCTTCGTTGAACATCACGCTGGCCATGCGGCGGTTACCGAAGACCAGGGTGAATTTGCTGTCGGCCGATTCCTCCAGCGTGCTGGCCATGATGGACAGGATGGGCGTGATGCCCGAGCCGGCCGCGAAGCCCACGCGGTGCAAGGCGCGCGGCTTGTGGATGGTGAAGCGGCCGTCGGGTGGCATCACGCGCAGCGCGTCTCCGGCCTTCAACTCGGTGGCGGCCCAGTTCGAGAACACCCCCCCTTCGACCGGCCGGATGCCCAGCGTGAGTTCGCCTTGCTGCGTGAGCAGGCTGCGCGGGCTGCTGATGGAGTAGCTGCGCCGCACATCCTGCCCGCCGATGGTGGTGCGCAAGGTGAGGAACTGGCCCGGCTCGAAGGCAAAAGTGTCGCGCAGCTCCGGCGGAATGCGCAGTGAAACCGCCACCGATCCGGCGGCCTCGGGGTGGATGCGCGAGACGGTGAGGTCGTGGAAGCGGGGGACGGCGTGGCTCATGGTGTCAGTACGGCTTGAAGTAGTCGAAGGGTTCCAGGCAGTCCAGGCAGCGGTACAAGGCTTTGCACGCGGTGGAGCCGAACGGCGAGGTTTCTGTGGTGTTGTGCGAGCCGCACTGGGGGCAGGGCACCGCGGTGTGCCGGACCGCGTGCCGGCTGAACTTCACCACGCCGGCGGGGGTGTCGGCATGGCTGCTGCATTGCGGCGGCGCGATGCCGTAGGCGCGCAGCTTCTCGCGCGCGGCCTTGCTCATCCAGTCGGTCGTCCAGGCCGGCGAGAGCTGCGTGATGACGCGACCGGGCAGCCCGGCGGCGCTCAGGGCCGCGTGGATGTCGTCCTCGATCTGGCCCATGGCCGGGCAGCCGCTGTAGGTGGGCGTGATGACCACTTCCGGCACGCCGTCGGCCCCCTCGCGCACGTCGCGCAGGATGCCCAGCTCGCGCAGGCTGATGACCGGAATCTCCGGGTCGGCCAGGTGCGCCAGCGCCTCGGTGATGGCCTGCAGCGAAGCGTGGGTGACCACATCCATGGTGTTCACCAGACCGCGGTCGGGTGCGCCCGCGCCAGGCTCTGCATCTCGGCCAGCAGGAAGCCCAGGTGCTCCGAGTGCACGCCCACATGGCCTTGGGCCACATAGCCCGCGTGCGGCTGGTCACGGCGCGTGAGCGTGGCTTCGGCCAGGGTGTCGTTCACCAGTGCGTTCCAGTGCTCGCGCAGCGTTCGCACGTCCACGCCACTGCCGTCGGCTGCGGCGGCCTGTTCGGCGGGGGACGGCTGCCAGAAGGCTTCGCAATACGGCAGCAGGTGATCCAGCGCGGCCTGCGCGCGGCGTTTCGATTCGTCGGTGCCGTCGCCCAAACGCACCAGCCAGTCGCCCGCGTGGCGCAGGTGGTAGCTCACCTCCTTGAGCGACTTGGCGGCGATGGCGGCGAGCTGCGGGTCTTTTGATGCCTGCAACCGGTCCCACACCAGCACCATGAGCGCGCTGACGAGGAAGTTGCGCGCGATGGTCACGGCGTAGTCGCGCTCGCTCACCGCATAGCCCACCAGCGGGCCGTGGTGCGGCAGCTCCATCAGCGTGTGGCAACGGAACTCGGCGGTGTCGCGGAAGTAGGCCAGCGTGTCTTCGGCGATCTGGCCGTTCTGGCGCGCGCCCTGCAGGTGCGCGAAGCGCTGTGCCTCGGCCGGGTTGGCGTTGATGAGGCTGGCCGCGTGCTGGTAGAGCAGCCGCGCCTGGCCGATCAGGTCCAGGCTGTTGTTGGCAAGCGCCAGGTCTTCTTCGAGGACGGGGCCGTGGCCGCACCATTCGGCGTTGCGCTGGCCCAGCACCAGGGCGTTGTCGGCCAGGTGCAATACATAGTCCACTGGAGCCCCCACGCTCCCCGCTTCGCGTGGTTCGCTGCCCCCCGTGGGGGCGCTCGCTTGCTTGGGGCGGCCCTGCGCGGCGCTCGGTTCGGTTGCCGCCATCACATGTGCCCCACTTTTTCGGGGATTTCGTAAAAGGTCGGGTGGCGGTAGATCTTGTCGGCCGCCGGGTCGAAGAAGCTGTCCTTGCTGTCGGGCTCGCTGGCGGTGATGGCGTTGGACGGCAGCACCCAGATGCTCACGCCTTCCTGGCGGCGGGTGTAGACGTCGCGCGCCATCTGCAGCGCGTGCTGTGCGTCGCTGGCGTGCAGGCTGCCGCAGTGTTTGTGTTCCAGGCCCTGCTTGCTGCGGACGAACACTTCCCAGAGCGGCCATTCTTTCAGTGCGGGTGTCGATGCGGGCGCGTTCATGCGGCCTCCTTCAGGTTGCGGGCTTGCTGTCTGGCGGCGTGGGCCATGGCGGCTTCGCGCACCCAGGCGCCTTGCTCGTGGGCTTTCACGCGGGTGGCCAGGCGTTCCTTGTTGCAGGGGCCGTTGCCGTTGACCACGGCCCAGAATTCGTCCCAGTCGATCTGTCCATAGTCCCAGTGGCCGCGCGCTTCGTTCCACTTCAGGCCGGGGTCGGGCAGGGTGACGCCCAGCACCTCGGCCTGCGGCACGGTAGCGTCCACGAACTTCTGGCGCAGGTCGTCGTTGCTGATGCGCTTGATGCCCCAGCGCATGCCCTGCACGCTGTTCGGGCTGTCGGCGTCGGGCGGGCCGAACATGGCGAGGCACTTCCACCAGTAGCGGTTGACGGCGTCCTGCACCATGGCCTTCTGCTCGGCCGTGCCCTGCATCATCACCAGCAGGGCCTCGTAGCCCTGGCGCTGGTGGAAGCTCTCTTCCTTGCAGACGCGGATCATGGCGCGGGCGTAAGGGCCGTAGCTGCAGCGGCACAGCGGGATCTGGTTCATGATCGCCGCGCCATCCACCAGCCAGCCGATCACGCCCACGTCGGCCCAGTTCAGCGTCGGGTAGTTGAAGATGGAGCTGTATTTGGCCTTGCCGCTGTGCAGGCCGTCCAGCATCTGGTCGCGGCTGGTGCCGAGGGTCTCGGCGGCGCTGTAGAGGTACAGGCCGTGGCCGCCTTCGTCCTGCACCTTGGCGATCAGGATGGCCTTGCGTTTCAGGCTGGGCGCGCGGCTGATCCAGTTGCCTTCGGGCAGCATGCCCACGATCTCGCTGTGGGCGTGCTGGCTGATCTGGCGCACGAGGGTCTTGCGGTAGCCGTCGGGCATCCAGTCGCGCGGCTCGACCTTGCCGTCGGCGTCGATCACGGCATCGAAATGGGTTTGCAATGCGGCGTCTTCGGCGCTGGCCGGTGCCGCCACGGCCTTCAGGCCGGGCTTGGCCTCGCCGTCGGCGACCGAAAAAGATTGGGTGTACATGCGCGTCTCCTGACCCCGAAACCGGGTGTCGAGTGGGGGTGAGACGGCAGTATATGCAATTAACCGACCGATCGGTTGGTTAATTGCCCGGTGTGGACTCAGGGTTTATCCGGGGAGGGACTTTGCGCGAGGGGCAGGGTGCACAAGGCGTACCTTTCCGTACAGTCGGATCCATGTCCCCCACTGACAGGCTTTTCCCTTTTTGCGCCGGCTCCTGGTCGCAACGCTGCGCCAGGTTCACGGTCGCGTTGCTGGCGGGGCTGACGGCGGGTGTGGGTCACAGCGGCCCGGCGGTGGTCAGCGGGACAGCGGCCCAGTGGGTGTTTGTCGCGGACCGTGCTTCCGAAGGGGTGCCTCTGGATGCCAGCACCGCTTGCGGGCTGCCGCGCTTTCAGACAACGCTGGTTCAGCGCCTCAACGCCGCGCGGGCCGTGGCCCGTTCCTGCGGGAACACGGTCATGCCGGCTGCTGGCCCGCTGGCGTGGAATCAACGCCTGTTTGCAGCCGCGGCCCACCATGCCCGTGACATGGCCACCTGGAACTATTTCTCCCACACCAGCCGGGACGGCCGTTCCCTGGCCCAGCGGGTCGCGGCCGAGGGCTACCTCTGGACATCGGTGGGCGAGAACCTGGCGGGCGGGCAAGCCACGGTGGACGGCGTCATCGCCGGCTGGCTCTCCAGCCCCGGGCATTGCAGCAACCTCATGAGCCGCCAGTTCGAGGCGGTGGGCGTGAGCTGTGTGCGGCAAGCGCGCAGCCGGTTTGGCCACTACTGGGTCATGGTGCTGGCCCGGCCCTGAAACCCGGTGCCAGGGCCTTGGCGCCGCAGTGCGGCGGCTTCAGCCGCCGGTGTCGAGGGTCTGGCCTTTGCC
>JAHIQV010000468.1 GCA_018903185.1 Gammaproteobacteria bacterium
GTACGGATCGAGCGCGCAGCACGCGGGGCGATCCACCGGATGCGGATGAACGGTGACGCCGTGCGCCTGTGCGCCGCCCCTGCGCGGGAGCTGCCCGCCCGCTGCGAGGTACCACTGCGCCCGCACCGCGCCCAGGCACGTTCGCCGCTGACCACGTCGCTGCATCCATTCGCTTGCTCTTCTTTCTTGACTTCAACAACCAGGACTCCCCATGACCGATCTCCGCCCGTCCCACTTCCACCGCGCCATGGTGCTGGCCATGCCCGCACTGAGCCTGCTGTGCAGCCAGGCGCTGGCCCAGGACGCCGCCGTCAGTACCCTGCCGGCCGTGACCGTCCGTGCCGACCAGGCCGCGCTGCCCGGCGCCACCCCCGTGGACCCGGCCAGCCTGCAGCCGCAGCGGGCGGCCACCAGCGACACCGCCCGCCTGCTGCAGGACATCCCCGGCGTGAGCCTCAATGGCGCGGGCGGCGTGTCGAGCTTGCCGTCCATGCACGGTCTGGCCGACGACCGGTTGCGCATCCAGGTCGATGGCATGGACCTGATCGCCTCCTGCCCGAACCACATGAATCCGGCGCTCTCCTACATCGATCCCACACAACTGGGTTCGCTCAAGGTTTACGCCGGCATCTCGCCCGTCAGCGCGGGTGGCGACAGCATCGGCGGCAGCATCCTGGCCGAGTCGCTTCCCCCCAAATTTGCGCAGCCAGGGCAGGCGCCCCTCCGTGAAGGCGAGGTGGGCGCCTTCTACCGCAGCAACAACAGCGCGCGGGGCCTGAACCTCTCAGCCACGCTGGCCACCGAGCAGCTCAACGTCAGCTACAGCGGCGCCACCAGCCAGGCCGACAACTACACGGCGGGCGGTGACTTCAAGACCTACGACTTCACCGGCCGGCCGGGCCACACGCTGGCGCGCGACGAAGTGGGCTCCACCGCCTACGAGACGCGCAACCACACCCTGGGCCTGGCCTTCAAGCAGGACGCGCACCTGTTCGAGGCGAAGCTGGGGGTGCAGGACATGCCCTACCAGCTCTACCCGAACCAGCGCATGGACCTGCTCGACAACGACCAGAAGAGCATCAACCTGAGCTACACCGGCCAGCTCGACTGGGGCACGCTGGAAGCGCGCGTCTACCACGAGACCGTGGACCACTTCATGGACTTCGGCGCCGACAAGCGCTACTGGTACGGCACCGCTTCGGGCGGACCGATGGTGGTCAACGGCGCCCCCTGCAGCCCCATCAGCGCCAGCTGCGCCGCCGGCATGCCCATGTTCACCGAGGGCAAGACCACCGGCTTCAGTGTCAAGGGTGAGCTGCCCCTGGGCGAAACCGACCGCCTGCGCGCGGGCGCCGATCTGCAGCGCTACCGCATCAACGACTGGTGGACGCCCTCGGGCGGCGGCATGTACCCCGGCACCTTTTGGAACATCCGCGACGGCGAGCGCGACCGCACCGGGCTCTGGAGCGAATGGGAGTCGCGACCGAGCGCGCAGTGGATGACGCTGGTCGGTGCGCGTGTGGAGCAGGTGAAGATGGACGCTGGGAGCGCGGTCGGCTACAACCCGGCCGGCATGGGCTTCCAGGCGCGCGACGCCAACGCCTTCAACGCCCGAGATCACCGCTCGACCGACACCAACGTCGACGGCACAGCCCTGGCGCGCTACACCGCCAGCGAGCAGGTCGACATCGAGTTCGGCTTCGCCCACAAGGAGCGTTCGCCCAACGTCTACGAACGTTTCCCGTGGTCCACCTGGCAGATGGCGGCACTGATGAACAACTTCGTGGGCGACGGCAACGGCTACGTCGGCAACCTCGACCTGAAACCCGAGAAGGCCAACACGCTGTCTGCCACGTTCGACTGGCACGCTGCCGACAAGACCTGGGGCTTCCAGGCCACGCCGTACTACACGCGCGTCAGCGACTACATCGACGCGGTCCAGTGGGACGCCACCACCAACCAGACCGCCGCAACCCCGGTGAGGAACAAGTTCAGCGTGCTGCGTTACACCAACCAGACCGCGCGCCTGTTTGGCGTGGACCTGGCCGGACACGCGCCGCTGGCCAACAACGCGCTGGGTGACTGGGGCGTCAAGGGCCTGGTGAACGTCACCAACGGGAAAAACCTCGACACCGGTGATGGGCTCTACAACGTGATGCCGCTCAACGGCAAGCTGGCGCTGACCCACAAGACCGGCGGCTGGGACAACAGCCTGGAACTGGTGGCGGTGAAGGCCAAGACCACCGTGTCATCGGTGCGCAACGAAATCCGGACGCCGGGCTACGGGCTGGTCCACCTGCGCGGCAGCTATTCGTGGAAAACGGTGCGGCTGGACTTCGGCATCGAGAACCTGTTTGACAAGTTCTACGGCCTGCCCACGGGCGGCGCCTACGTCGGCCAGGGCACCACGATGAGCAACCCCATGCTGCCCAACTACCCGCAGTGGGGCACGGCGGTGCCGGGCATGGGCCGCACGCTGTACGCGGGCGTGAACCTGAAGTTCTGAGCCTCAAAACCCAAACCCTTCCCCCAAAAACCAGACAGGTTTCCAGATGAAGACCACCCCCAAAACCCTCCTGGCCGCCGCCGTCGCGGCCTTGGCCGCCCCAGGCACTTGGGCGCAGACCGGCCCGGCCCCGACACAGACCCTGCGCCAGACCACCGTGACCGGTTCCACCATCGACGACCGCTTCGGCGACAGCACACGCGAACCGACCAGCACGGTGAGCCTGTCCGGGCGCGAGATCGAAGCACAGCATGCCGACAACCTGGTGCAGGTGCTCAAGGCCATTCCGGGCGTGACCATCGACACGCAGGGTGGGGACGACCTGAAGATCAAGTTCCGCGGTGTGGAGAACCAGCGGTACATGGGCGAGAAGCCGGGCGTGGCCATCGTCATCGACGGCGTGCCGGTGTTCGAGCGCACCGGCAAGGTCAACATCAACCTGGACAACATCGAGAGCATCAAGGTCATCAAGGGCGGCGCGTCCTACCTGTTCGGTGAGGACGCGCTCGCTGGCGCGGTCATCATCACCACCAAGCGTGGTGCCACCAACAAGGGCGTCTCCGTCGAAGCCGATATGGGCGCTTTTGGCTACCAGCGTGAGCTTGCGCGCATCGGCCGCGCGAGCGACAACTGGTCTGGCCACCTGCA
>JAHIQV010000055.1 GCA_018903185.1 Gammaproteobacteria bacterium
ACCTACCCCTATTTCGACCAGAGCGCCAACGGCGGCCTGGGTGGCATCAACTTTGACGGCATGCTGGCCGCACTGAACGTCGCCGCCCCCGGCACCATCGTGCTGCTGCACGCCTGCTGCCACAACCCCACCGGTTACGACATCACCCCGGCCCAGTGGGACCAGGTGATCGCCGTGGTGAAAGCGCGCGACCTCACCGCCTTCCTGGACATGGCCTACCAGGGCTTTGGTTACGGTATCGCCGAAGACGGCGCCGTGATCGGCAAGTTCGTGGCCGCTGGCCTCAACATCTTCGTGTCCACCAGCTTCTCCAAGAGCTTCAGCCTCTACGGCGAGCGCGTGGGCGCCCTGAGCGTGGTGGGCAGCAGCAAGGAAGAGACCGACCGCGTGCTCAGCCAGCTCAAGATCGCCATCCGCACCAACTACTCCAACCCACCGATCCACGGTGGCGCGATCGTGGCCGCCGTGCTGGGCAACCCCGAACTGCGCGCGCTGTGGGAACAGGAACTGGGCGAGATGCGCGTGCGCATCAAGGCCATGCGCCAGAAGCTGGTCGATGGCCTGAAGGCCGCCGGCGTCACCAAGGACATGAGCTTCATCACCACCCAGATCGGCATGTTCAGCTACTCTGGCCTGTCCAAGGACCAGATGGTGCGTCTGCGCAGCGAGTTCGGCGTCTACGGCACCGACACCGGCCGCATGTGCGTGGCCGCGCTCAACAGCAAGAACATCGACTACGTCTGCCAGGCGATCGCCAAGGTGATCTGACCGGGTTGAACCAGAGAGAAATGCCGCTCGGTGAGCGGCATTTCTGTTTCTGGAAGCCCATGGAGCCCGATCAGCCCCAGATGACGGAGCGCATGGAGATGGAAGCGGCCTGGAAGCTGTCGTTGAAGAAACGGGGCGCTTCACCCGCCTCCACCGCACCAGCGGCGTACAGCAAAGGCAGGTAGTGGTCCCAGGTCGGGTGGGCCATCTGGGCCAGCGGGCCCAGCGCACGGAATCCGCCCAGGGCCTCCAGCCGCCCCTCGGCGATGTGATCGCCCGTGATGCGGTCAAACTCGATCGCCCAGTCGTAGGCCTGGTTGTCGGGCGCTTCGCGGCGGATGGCGCGCAGGTTGTGCACGATGTTGCCGCTGCCCACGATCAGCACGCCCCGGTCTCGCAGTGCGCGCAACTGCCGCCCCAGTTCAAAATGTTCAGCTGGCGGACGGCTGTAATCCATGCTGAGCTGGATCACCGGGATGCTGGCATCCGGAAACATCGGCTTGAGCACCGACCAGGCGCCGTGGTCCAGACCCCATTCCAGATCGTCCAGACCCAGCGGCGCCCCGCTGCCCGGCTGAGACAGGACCGCACTGATGGCCTGCGCCATCGCCGGCGATCCCGGGGCCGGGTACTGCTGATCGAACAGGGCTTGCGGAAAACCACCGAAATCATGGATCGTGCGGGGGTCCTCCATGGCGGTGAGCTGCCAGCCCCGGGTGATCCAGTGGGCAGAAATACACAGGATCAGGCGGGGACGCGGACCCCGCTCCAGCAGTTCGGTGCCCAGCGCCTGCCAGCTGCGCCGGTAGGCGTTGTCTTCGATGGCGTTCATGGGACTGCCATGCCCCAGAAACAGCACAGGCAGGCGTTCGGTCAGGGGCCAGTTTGTCAGGGACTCCAGACGGGCACCCGTGACAGCCGGCGTGGAGGGCTGGGCGGCAGAGGACAGGCTCATGGGATTCCCATCGCGGTGGCGGCAAGGGCGATACCGGTACAGATCAGCGGGCGGCGTTGGATGCTGGGGAACGGTTTCTCGGACGAGGCGGGGATCGGTGAAACAACAACCAGAAAGCTCAGGACGCATTCTTTCACGAAGGTGACAACCGGCTGGGGAAATTAGGTGTTTTCACTCTCGCGCCACCTGCGGCATACTGTTATATTGCACTGCAACATAACTGATCGGCTGCCCCATGCTCTACCAGATTTACGAAACCCAGCGCTCCATCATGGAGCCGTTCGCTGACCTGGCCGAAGTGGCCTCCAGGCTTTACAACAACCCTTCTCTGCCGCTGGCCCAGTTGCCCATGGCACAGCGTGTGTCGGCCGGCTACGATCTGATGCACCGGCTGGGCAAAGACTACGAAAAGCCTGTTTTCGGCATCCACACGGTCGATGTGGATGGCGTGGATGTGGCGATCCATGAGCGCGTGGAAGTCGACAAGCCGTTTTGCGAACTGCGCCGCTTCAAGCGTTTCTCTGACGACACCGCGACCCTGGAGAAGCTCAAAGGCCAGCCCGTTGTGCTGGTGGTGGCACCGCTGTCCGGCCACTACGCCACGCTGTTGCGCGACACCGTGCGCACCATGCTCAAGGACCACAAGGTCTACATCACCGACTGGAAAAACGCCCGCCTGGTGCCCCTGTCCGAAGGCGAGTTCCACCTCGACGATTACATCAACTACGTGCAGGAATTCATCGAGTACCTGCAAAAGGGCTACGGCAACTGCCACGTCATGAGCGTGTGCCAGCCCACCGTGCCGGTGCTGGCTGCGGTTTCGCTGATGGCCAGCCGCGGCGAAACGACACCGCTGTCCATGACCATGATGGGCGGCCCCATCGACGCCAGCAAGTCGCCCACGGCCGTCAACAACCTGGCG
>JAHIQV010000469.1 GCA_018903185.1 Gammaproteobacteria bacterium
AGCGGTGTTTTTCGATCAGGGTGACGCGGTGACCCTGACGGGCCAGGGCGTAGGCGCTGGTGACGCCGGTGATGCCGCCGCCGATGACGATGAGGTGCTGTGCCATGGGAATCTCTTTGAAGGCCGTCAAACAATGAAGGGCACGGTCCGCACACCGTGTGCGGGCCATGACCCCCTCTGTTTGTGACCTGAGAGATTCACCCGCCGTGGCGGCGGGCTTGCTCCTGCGGTGGGCCGGGGGACGAATCCCGACCACTCTTCAGAGTTGTGCGCCGTGATGGGCGCGGTCGTCGATCGGTCCTTTTGCCTGAGAGTTTCCGGGGCGGTTGCTCCTTCGGCGCCGGGTCCCTTCAAAGGGCCGGTCTCTCCCGATCGACGGAAGAAGGCGTTTATTGTGCCTGCAGCCCGATGGATTTGACGATGGCGCGGAACTGTTGTGTGCCGTCGGTGTAGGCCTTGTCGGCTTCGGCCAGCGTCTGCGGTTTGGGCAGCAGCTGGCTGTTGGCTTCGAGCGCGGCGTGCACGCCAGCGTCGCCCAGCGTGCCGGTGATGGCCTTGTGCAGCGCGGTGACCACCGGCTCCGGGGTGTCCTTCTTCACGAAGTAGCCGGTCCAGATCTTGAACGTGAAGTCCTTGAGCTGTTTGCTTTCGCTGACCGCCGGGTACTGCTTCACGCTGTCCAGCCGCTCGCTGTTGAGCATGGCCAGCACCTTGACGCGGCCCTGCTTGTGCATCTCGTCGTACTTCTTGCCATAGGGCGCGAGGAAGAAGTCCACCTGGCCGGCCATCAGGTCCTGCTCGGCGGGGGCTGCGCCCTTGTAGGGCACGTGGATCATCGGGATGCCGGTGACCTTGGACAGGTGCTCGCCCAGCAGGTGGTAGAACGAGCCGGGGCCGACGCTGGCGAACGTGAGCGGCTTGCCGTCCTTGGCGGCCTTGCGCGCGTGGTCCACGAATTCGTCCACGGAGTTGACCGGCAGGTCTTTCTTGGCCAGGAAGGCGATCTGCGCGGTGGCGATCATCTGCACCAGGCGGAAGTCTTCGCTCTTGAACTTGATCGATGAAATCGCCAGCGGCGCCAGGATCAGTTCATTGGGCGAACCCTGGAACACGGTGTAGCCGTCCGAGGGACCGTTGAGCACCTTCTGCGCCGCAATCGACCCGCTGGCGCCGCCCAGGTTTTCGATCACCACCGGCTGGCCGAGCTGCTTGCCCAGGGTGACGTTGACCGAGCGCGCGATCACGTCCGACAGGCCGCCGGCCGGGTAGGGGACCATCAGCGTCACCGGTTTGGCGGGGAAGGTCTGGGCGATGGCCGTGCCGGTCAGGCCGAGGGTGGCCAGTGCGGCGCCGGCGATGAGTGTCTGGATGCGGATGCGTGCGTTCATGGGGTTGTCTCCGTTGTGGTTGTCAAAGGCTCAGGGGGTGGGGGAAAGCAGGTCCTGCACGAGCGCGATCCAGTAGGCCGCGCCGGGGGCGATGTTGAGGTCGTTGAAGTCGTAGGCCGGGTTGTGCACCATGCAGGCGCCGGGTTCGCCGTCGGCGCCATTGCCGATGAACAGGTAGCTGCCGGGCACATGTTCGAGCATGAAGGCGAAGTCTTCGCTGCCGGTGAGCATGGGCCCCTGCGGGTTGATCTGCTGCGCCGGGAAATGCTTCTGAGCCACGGCGAGCGCGCGGGCGGTCTGCTGCGCATCGTTGACCAGCACCGCGTAGCCCGGGCGCCAGTCGAGTTCGGCGCGCACGCCATGGCTCTGCGCCTGCAGCATCACCAGTTCGCGGATGCGCTGCTCCATGCTGCGCCGCACCTGCGGGTCCAGCGCGCGCACGCTGATCTCCAGCCGGGCGGTGGCCGGGATCACGTTGTTGGCTTCGCCGGCGTGCACCGCGCCGACCGTGACCACGGCCGGCTGCATCGGGTCCACATGGCGCGAGACCACGGTCTGCAGCGCCATGATCAGCGAGGCCGCCGCGACCACCACGTCGGTGGCCTTGTGAGGCATGGCGCCGTGGCCGCCGTGACCGTGGAGCGTGATGGTGGCGTAGTCCGACGAGGCCATGGTCGGGCCGCTGCGGAACACCAGCTGGCCCTGCGGCATGCCCGGCATGTTGTGCATGGCGAAGATGGCATCGCAGGGGAAGCGCTCAAACAGGCCGTCTTCCATCATCTTCAGCGCGCCGCCACCACCTTCTTCGGCCGGCTGGAAGATCAGGTTCAGCGTGCCGTCGAAATCGCCATTCGTGGCCAGGTGCTGCGCAGCCGCCAGCAGCATGGCGGTGTGGCCGTCGTGGCCGCAGGCATGCATCACGCCGTGGGTGCAGCTGGCCCAGGCCGCGCCCGTGGCCTCGGCGATGGGCAATGCGTCCATGTCGGCGCGCAGGCCGAGGCTGCGGCCCGATGAGCCGCGTTTCAGTTGACCCACGACGCCGGTGCCGCCCAGGCCGGTCGTGACCGCGTAGCCCCAGGCGCCGAGCTGGGCAGCCACCAGCGCCGCGGTGCGGCGTTCGTTGAAGGCCAGCTCCGGGTGCTGGTGGATGTCGCGGCGCAGGCGGGTGAATGCCTGGATGGCGGCGTCACTGAGTCGTTCCATGCAAATCACTCCTGAAACATGAACTTTGTTGCATGTTAGGAAGCGCCTGAACTAAAGTCCAATGCATTGATGAGCAACAACCCATGACTTTGAATGGAGGTTCGGGATGACCCTCGTGCAACTCAGGCACTTTGTGGTGCTGGCCGAGCTGGGGACTTTCGTGCAGGCGTCCAAGGCCCTGTACCTCACGCAGCCCGCGCTCACGCGCAGCATCCAGGGTCTGGAGGACGAGCTGGGCGGGCGTCTGTTCGACCGCCTGGGGCGGCGCATCGCGCTCACGCCGTTCGGGCACGAGGTGCTGCAACGCGCGCGGCGGCTGGTGAGCGATGCCGAAGCTCTCAAACAGACCAGCAAGGGGCTGCACGCGGGCCTGATCGGCACGCTGCGTGTGGGCCTGAGCTCGGCGCCCGGCGCCTTGTTGTCCACGCCGCTGATGCTGCACATGGCCGAACACCATCCCAGGTTGCAGCTGCAGATTTCGCGCGGCCACACCGAGCTGCTGGTGCACGAGCTGCGGGCACAGCACCTGGACGCGGCCATCGTGGACGTGCGCTCCCTGCGGCCTGCGGCCGACCTGACGGTGGCGCAGGTGTTCGAGCTGGATGCCGGGTTTCTGGTGCGGGCGGACCACCCGCTGGCGTTGCGCGGGCGGCCGGTGGGTCTCGCCGACATCCTGGCCTGCCCTGTGGCGTCCACGCCCCTGAGCGACGAGGTGGCGCGGCTGCTCATCAACCGCTACGGGCCGCAGGCCAACCCGGACGACATGGTGACGCTGCGCTGCGACGAGACCATGAACATCGTCGAGGTCGCCCGCCACAGCGACGCCATCGTGCTCACTGTCAACGCCGTGGCCGGCGACCTGGTGCGGC
>JAHIQV010000470.1 GCA_018903185.1 Gammaproteobacteria bacterium
CTGCGACCTGGTTGTGAGCTGCAGTCACGCATCCTGTCCGATGACTGCACGCTGGACCTGCAGCAGGCCTCGGACGATGTGGTGGAAGCAGCCATGCGCCTGGTGGCGAGGCATCCCGCAGTGCAGCATGTGGTGCTGGAGTGCACCAACATGCCACCGTACCGGGCAGCCGTGGCCCAAGCCACCGGAAGACCGGTGCACGATCTGGAATCCTGGCTGCTGGAAATCTGGCGCGGGCAACGCGTTTGAAGTGGAGGGGCGGCCCAACCCAGAACGCCGCGGAACCGGCTCCGCCGGGCCGCCAGCGTTGCCCCCCAGTGGGGGGTGACGCGCCGCAGGCGCGGCGCGGGGGGCGTCAAAGCTCCTCTACGCGCCGTGCCGGATAACTGTCCCAGCTCTGGCAGCCCGGGCATTGCCAGAAGTGCTGCCGGGCCTCGAAGCCGCAGGCTGCACAGCGGTAGCGTCTGAGTGGATTGCTGGCCTGCTCCAGTGCACTGTGCACCGGTTTCTGTGCGCGCGGGTCCGACAGGGTTTCGCCGACCAGCCACTGGGTGGCCACCACCAGCGAGGGCTCGCGCTCCAGGTGGTTGAGGTAGCGTGCGCGGGCGCTCTCTGCATCGGGGCTCAGGCGGGCCAGGGCTTCGGTCACATCGAGCGAAGGCCCATGTTCATGGGCGGCCTGCAGCAGCACCAGAACCTCGGCCTGCCGCCCGGTCTGCTGTGCCAGTTCCGCGAGCGCATGGGCGGCCAGCGGCAGGCCTTGCGGCGCCTGGTGCGCCAGTTGTTTCAAGGCGGCCAGTGCACCGGCGGTATCGCCTTGCTGGGCTTTGAGCGCAGAGAGCGCCATCCAGCCCCGGGGCAACTGCGGCGCGTGCTGCACCGCCTCACCCAGCAGGCGCTGCGCCAGCGTGGTGTCACCGTTTTTCTGGGCCAGTTCGGCTTCTTCGCACTGGTAGTGCGCCAGTCGGGTGGTGAAGCTGCCCTGTTCGGCTGCTTCGAGGCGTTGCGCAATGGTCTGGGCCTGGCGCCAGTCGCGTGAACGTTCGTAGATGGACAGCAGCGCCAGCAAGGCTTCGCCCTCAAAGGCCGAACCTTCGAGCTTGTGCAGGGCGGCTTCGGCGCGGTCAAGCAACCCGGCCTTGAGGAAGTCCAGCGCCAGCGCGTGCTGGGCGCGGTCGCGGTCTTTGCGGTTGATGTCGGCGCGACCCAGCAGGTGTTCGTGCACACGCACGGCGCGGTCGTAGTCGCCCCGACGGCGAAAGAGATTGCCCAGCGCAAAGTGCAGTTCGGCGGTGTCGGGGTCGCCCTGCACGGCTTCGATGAAGGCATCGATGGCCTGGTCCTGCTGCTCGTTGAGCAGGTGGTTCAGGCCCCGGAAATAGGCTTTGGGTGTCTGGCGGCTCTCGATGCGCCACTGCCGCAGATCGAGTCTTGAGGCGATCCAGCCGAGTGCAAACGCGATGGGCAGGCCCCAGAGCAGCCAGGTGAGGTCAAGATCCATGTGGCGTTACGGCGCGGGGGGCGTGAGGGTGTCAGCGCCTGCATCTGACGCGCTCAGGCGGGACGGGGCCTGTTGGCGCGCACGCCTCGCGCGCAGCCACAGCGGCAGCATCACGAGCACGCCCAGGCTCACACCCATCAGCAGGGCGATGAACAGCACCAGCACCAGCGGTGCCTGCCATTGGGCGCCAAAGAACAGGTGCAGCGTGACCGCGTCCTGGTTGTTCAGCGCGAACGCGAAAAGCACAAAAAAAATGGCTGCGTTGAGCAGCCACATCAGGTATTTCAAATCATCCCCTCTGTGGTGGGACGATTGTAACGATCCAGTCTCTTGATCAGTCCGCCTTTTTCGGCTCGCGACCCAGGATCTCGGCGGTCTTTGCGTCCACCTGTTCACGCAGGGCTTTGCCTGGTTTGAAGTGCGGAACGCGCTTCTCCGGAATCATCACGCTCTCGCCCGAACGCGGGTTGCGTCCGATGCGGGGTGAGCGGCGGTTGACGGAGAAACTGCCGAAGCCCCGGATTTCAATCCGGTGCCCTTTGACCAAGGCATCGCCCATCGCATCGAGGATCGCTTTGACGGCGTACTCGGCGTCGCGTTGGGTGAGCTGGCCAAAACGGCCGGCCAGTGCTTCAACGAGGTCGCTACGGGTCATGTCTGGGAAGGGGTTTGAAGGCTGACGGGCTGGTCCGGGCAGGTGCTGTGAAACACCCGCCCGGATTCAGTCGGCTCAGTTGTTGTTGTCGAGCTTGGCGCGCAGCAGGGCGCCCAGGCTGGTGGTGCCGGCGTTTTCACGGGCCGACTGCTGGCTCAGGGACTGCATGGCTTCGTTCTGGTCAGCCATGTCCTTGGCCTTGATCGACAGCTGGATGTTGCGGGTCTTGCGATCCACGTTCATCACCACGGTGGTCACTTCGTCGCCCTCTTTCAGCACGTTGCGCGCGTCTTCCACGCGGTCGCGGCTGATTTCGGAGGCGCGCAGGTAACCCAGCACGTCTTCGCCCAGATCGATCTCGGCGCCCTTGGCGTCAACCGTCTTGACCTTGCCGGTCACGATGGAGCCTTTGTCGTTCACCGACACGAAGGTGGTGAACGGGTCGCCGTCGAGCTGCTTGATGCCCAGGGAGATGCGCTCGCGCTCCACGTCGATGGCCAGTACGATGGCTTCGACTTCCTGGCCCTTCTTGAAGTTGCGCACGGCGGCTTCGCCGGTTTCGTTCCAGGACAGGTCGGACAGGTGCACCAGGCCGTCGATGCCGGCAGCCAGACCCACGAACACGCCGAAGTCGGTGATCGACTTGATCGGGCCCTTGACGCGGTCGCCGCGCTTGGTCTGCTCGGCAAACTCGTGCCAGGGGTTGGCGCGGCACTGCTTCATGCCCAGGGAGATGCGGCGCTTGTCTTCGTCGATGTCGAGCACCATGACTTCGACTTCGTCGCCCAGCGACACCAGCTTGGACGGGGCCACGTTCTTGTTGGTCCAGTCCATTTCAGAGACGTGCACCAGGCCTTCGATGCCTGGCTCCAGCTCAACGAACGCGCCGTAGTCGGCGATGTTGGTGATCTTGCCGAACATGCGCGTGCTTTGCGGGTAGCGGCGTGCAACGCCCATCCACGGGTCATCGCCCATCTGCTTCAGAC
>JAHIQV010000471.1 GCA_018903185.1 Gammaproteobacteria bacterium
GCGCCAGTATTTCCTGAAGCACGACCAGAACGCCGGCGACCCCACGCAGCGCTGAGCCCAACGCCAGCGTCTGCACGGCATATTCGCAGGGGGTTTGTTATCCTGCCGGGATGCCGACCCACAGCCACCAGACCCTTCCCGCGCGCAGCCTGTTCCACCTCGCGTTCCACGTCACCGATCTGGACGAAGCCCGCCGCTTCTATGGCGGTGTGCTCGGCTGCGCCGAAGGGCGCAGCACCGAGACCTGGGTGGATTTTGATTTCTTCAGCCACCAGATCTCGCTGCACCTGGGCGAACCGTTCAAGACCACGCGCACCGGCCGCGTGGGTGAACAGCTGGTGCCCATGCCGCACTTCGGCCTGGTGCTGCTGTTGCCCGCATGGCAGGCGCTCGCCAGCCGCCTGGAAACAGCGGGCATGGACTTCGTGCTCAAACCCCAGTTGCGCTTCGAAGGCCAGCCCGGCGAGCAATGGACCATGTTCTTCTGCGACCCGTTTGGCAACCCGATCGAAGTCAAGGGATATGCATCGCTGGACGCGATCTTCGCCGGCTGACCGGCCGCCAACCGTCGCTGCAATCGACGAGCGGCACTTTTCAGGACCCAGGCGATGCGCAGCGGGCACCCTCAGACGCTAGCATCGGGAACTTGGCGGTACCACGCCGCCGCATCGGCCCTTCCCAACCTTCACCTTGACGGACAGCGACATGACCTCCACCGCAACATCCCCCGGTCTATCGCGACGCGCTTTCAGCGGCCTCCTCGCTGGCGCCGCCGCACTGGGCACCCCCGCCCTGAGAGCCCAGTCGGGCAACCGGGTCGTGCTGGGTCAGTCGGCTGCGTTCACGGGCGCCGCCGCCCAGCTGGGCATCCAGTTCCATGCCGGCGCCAAGCTGTTTTTCGACCAGCTCAATGCGAAGGGCGGCGTGAACCAGACTCAGATCGAGCTGCGCCAGCTCGACGACGGCTACGAACCCGCTCGCTGCGTGGAGAACACCCGCAAGCTGCTGGACGATGAGGTGTTTGCCCTCTTTGGCTACATCGGCACGCCCACCAGCCTGGTGGCGCTGCCCCTCGCCACCCAGGCGCAGACACCGTTCTTTGCCCCTTTCACCGGCGCCATGGGACTGCGCCAGCCGTTCAACCGCATGGCCTTTCACATGCGCGCCTCGTACAACGACGAGACGGCATTGATCGTGCGCCAGCTCACCAACCTGGGCCTGAAGAAGATCGCCGTGTTCCACCAGAACGACGCCTACGGCAAGGCCGGTCTGGACGGCGTGACACTGGCCCTGGGTGCGCTGGGTCTCAAGCCGGTGGCCACGGCCACGGTGGAACGCAACACGGTCGACGTGGCCGAAGCGGTGAAGACCATCAACGCTGCCCAGCCCGATGCGGTGGTACAGATCAGCGCCTACACCTCGTGCGCGGCCTACATCAGGGCGGCGCGCAAGGCGGGCTTTGGAGGCACCTTCTTCAACGTGTCGTTCGTGGGCACGCAGGCACTGGCCGACGAGCTGGGCAAGGAAGGCGCCGGCGTGGTGGTTTCGCAGGTGGTGCCTTCGCCCTACAAGGCTTCGAGCGCCGTGACGCGCGAGTTCCTGGCGCTGATCGCGCAGGGTGGCAACAAGGTGCAACCCAACTTCTCCAGCATGGAAGGGTTCATGGCCGCCAAGCTGTTTGCCGAAGGCATGCGCCGCGCGAGCGGCGGCCGACCGACCCGCGACGGTCTGATCAGCGGGCTGGAGAGCATCCGCAACTACGCCATGGGCGGCTTCGACGTGTCCTTCAGCGGCAGCAACCACGTGGCCTCTAAGTACGTCGAGCTGTCCATGCTCACCGGCGACGGGCGCGTGCGGACTTGAGAAGCTGAGCCGCCGCGCCGAACGGTATCAGGCTTCCAGCGGCGCGATCTTCTGGTCGATGGCACCGAAGATGCTCTGGCCGTCTTTGCCCTTCATCTCGATGCGGATCGTGTCGCCGAACTTCATGAACTCGGTGCTCGGTTTGCCATCGAGGATGGTTTCGATGCAGCGCTTTTCGGCGATGCAGCTGTAACCCTTGGGCCAGTCTTTCTTGCCGTCGACTTCGACGCCCTTGTTGCTGACCGTGCCGCTGCCCACGATGGAGCCGGCGCGCACGTTGCGGGTTTTGCCGATGTGGGCGATGAGCTGGCCGAAATGGAAGGTCATTTCAGGGCCGGCGTCGCACATGCCGACCTTGCGGCCGTTCCAGGTGCTCTGCAGCGTCAGGTTGACACGGCCACCCTGCCAGGCGTCCCCCAGCTCATCGGGCGTCACGGCCACGGGGCTGAAGGCGCTGGCGGGCTTGCTCTGGAAGAAACCGAAGCCCTTGGCCAGTTCGTTCGGAATCAGGTTGCGCAGCGACACGTCGTTCACCAGCATCAGCAGGCGCACGCCGTCGAGCGCCTGCTCGGGCGTGCAGCCCATGGGCACGTCGCCGGTGACCACGGCGATCTCGGCCTCGAAGTCGATGCCGAAGTCTTCGCTGGGCACGACCACGTCGTCGCAGGGGCCGATGAAATCGTCGCTGCCGCCCTGGTACATCAGCGGGTCGCTGTAAAAGGTGGACGGCACTTCGCTGTTGCGGGCGGCGCGCACCAGCTCCACATGGTTCAGGTAAGCCGAGCCGTCGGCCCACTGGTAGGCACGCGGCAACGGCGCCATGCACAGCGCCGGATCAAACGGAAAAGCGTGCCGCGCTTTGCCCTGGTTGAGGGTGACGTAGAGGTCATGCAGCTGGGGCGCATGGAAGTTCCAGTCGTCCAGTGCCTGCTGCAGCTTGTGGGCGATGCCCGTCGCATAATGGGCGGTCGAGAGGTCGCGCGAGACCACCACCAGTTGTCCGTCGCGCGAGCCGTCTTTGTAAGTGGCGAGTTTCATGCAAGTCTCCTGCTGTCGCTGGGCGTTGAAGGGTTCGGTTTTGCCCGGTTCGGCACCTGTGGCGCTCCCGGTTGAAGCATCTAAAATTACGAATAGTGAAATCAGTTAACCTATCCGTAAAAATCGGATTCTAGACCAAAGCCCCGATCCCGGTGCTGGCCCGCCACAAAAAGACCCACAGGCCGCCGGCTGACCGCCATCCGATCCCGCTGCCCACACACCATGCCCGCCGCGAAAAACCCGATCAAGCAAACCAGCCCCGCCAGCCTGTCGGCCGTACCCGATGCCGACCACGCTGAAAACGGCGACCCCCGGGCGGGTATCCAGTCGGTGGAAGTGGGTTTCGAGTTGCTCAGCGCCCTGTCCGATGCGCCCGGTGCGCTGATGTTGCGCGACCTGGCCGCCGCCGCCGGCATGAGCGCCGCCAAGGCGCACCGCTACCTCGTGAGCTTCCAGCGCATGGGCCTGGTGATGCAGGACCCGGTGAGCACGCGTTACGACCTCGGCCCCGCCGCGCTGCGGCTGGGTCTGGCCAGCCTCTCGCGCATCGACGCCGTGAAGCTGGCGCGCGAACGCCTGCCCCAGCTGCTGGCCGAAACCGGCCACACCCTGGCGATCGCCGTGTGGGGCAACCAGGGGCCGACCATGGTGCACTGGTTGGAAGCACTGCAAACCGTGCCGGTGACGCTGCGCCTGGGCGACGTGATGCCGCTGCTGACATCGGCCACCGGCCGCTGCTTCGCGACCTTCACAGGCACGGAGGGGCGCGACGGCCAGCGCATCGCGCCCATGATCCGCGA